>JAILLZ010000139.1 GCA_024692885.1 Lachnospiraceae bacterium
CCGGAATGAAATATATGCTTGGCAATTTTTATCTTGAACTTCAGAATGTTTTGATTCATCCGGAGAATTCAATGAACAGGGATATCCGCGATATGAGAACAAACGGATATGAGCTTAAAATATTAAACGCAAAGATTGAAAGCTTTATAGAGGAAGGTTACAGAGTGTATGACCCAAACGGAAACATCACTGAGGAAGTGGATGATAAGCCGATAGAGGGAGACGACATTTTCAAAGCGATGGAGACACTTAATGAGTGCACGATATACTCCATTGAAAAGGAAGGCAACATTTATACCATCTCGATAGACACTGAAGATCATACCTATGAGATAAAGGTTTCAGGCGAGTCCGACGAGGAACATTGGGATAGATTTTTAAGCACAGCACAGATGCTGTAAACGTCTTGGCTTTTTTGTAATGAATATAGACTTTGGCGGTGCAAGGTTATGCAAATATGTTTACCGAACGCTCTTGCTCCGACCTCGACGTAGCGGTACGTAATGGTTCCTTTTTTCGCCATATCATTGCGCAAAAATCAGCGCACGATGTAGCGTAAAACGTAACCATAAGTACCGACGTCTCAGACGGTCGTAAACATACATGCATAACCTGCACCGGGAAAGTCTACGAAACAATTTATAAAAACGTATGATGTCGTTATAGCATGTTGTGCGATACTAATAATAAAGTGTGACAGGTGTTATTTAGATAGAAAAAAGGTGCAGATATGGCAGGAAAGAAGAAAGAAATAAATAATGTTTCGCAGGAATTGCTGGATTTCATAAAAATGAGTCCAAGTGCGTTCCATGCAGTGGCAAATTTAAAGAGCATGCTTCTTGAGAACGGATTCACCGAGCTCAACGAGGAAGATAAGTGGGATTTAAAAGCAGGCGGAAGATATTTCACAACAAGAAATGATTCTTCGGTGATTGCTTTTAAAATGCCAAAAAACGATTTTGAAAACTTCAAAGTTGTTTCGTCACACTCCGATTCACCTTCATTCAAAGTGAAAGAAAACCCGGAGATGCTTGTTGACGGAAGCTACCTTGAGCTCAATGTGGAGAAGTACGGTGGTATGCTTATGGCTCCATGGTTTGACAGACCTCTTTCAATTGCGGGAAGAGTAATGGTGAAGACCAAAAAGGGCATAGCATCCAAGCTTATCAACTTTGACAGAAACCTCTGTATGATCCCTAATGTGGCCATCCATATGAACAGACAGGCCAACGAGGGATACAAATACAGTGCACAGAAGGATATGATTCCGCTTCTCGGTGATGAAAGCACAAAAGACCATTTTAACGATATGGTTGCCAAAGAAGCCGGTGTAGACGAGAAGGAAATTCTTTCCGAAGACCTTTTCCTGTACAACAGAATGGATGGTACATTCTGGGGGGCAAACAAGGAATACATTTCCGCTCCGAGATTGGATGATCTTCAGTGCGCGTTCAGCAGTATGAAAGCATTTATCTCCGCATCAGATGAAAGAAGTGTAAATGTCTGCGCGGTTTTTGATAATGAGGAAGTAGGAAGCCTCACAAAGCAGGGCGCTGATTCTACAATGTTTTATGACGTGCTTAAAAGAATCAGCCATGCAGCAGAAAAAGATGAGGATGATTTCCTTAGAGCTGTTGCAGGAAGCTTCATGCTTTCAGCCGACAATGCCCATGCTGTACATCCGCACCATATGGATAAGGCAGACCCTACAAACAGACCGCATATGAACAAAGGTATTGTCATCAAATATAACGCAAATCAGAAATATACCACTGATGCTGTATCATCAGCAGTGTTTAAAGAAATTTTGACCAGAGCCGGTGTGCCTTATCAGATATATGTCAATAATTCAGACATCGCCGGAGGTTCCACACTTGGAAATCTTTCCAACGCACATGTATCATTGAATGCAGTGGATATCGGGCTTGCCCAGCTTGCAATGCATTCTCCTTACGAGACCGCAGGAGCAAAAGATACCGAGTACATGATTAAAGGAATAGAAGCATTCTACGGAACTCATATCACAAAACGTGGTAGTGAGTATCTATTCTAAAAGCAGTATTTGACAAACTGAAACAGAGATGCTACAGAATAGCTTTATTATTTTAAACTGATATTAGCAAAAACTCATGGAGGAAAAATGACAGATCAGAATACATTCATGGAAACTCTGCACGAGGTTTCTGAAATAATAAGAACGGCACCTGAGCCTATGACTGAGGAGGAAATTCTCACATATTTCAAGGACATGGAGCTGTCAAAAGAGCAGCAGGCTCTTGTAATCGAATACTTAAGCAAACCTCATGATGAGGAGTTGCCTGCAGATGCTGATGACGATAATAAGGATGCGGACGATGCTAAATCGGAAGACGATGAGTTTGGCCTTGATGCGTACACCGATGAAACCATAAGTGAGGCAAAGGAAGCTGAACCTGAAATCACACTTCCTGACACACCTGTTTTCAAGATGTACATGGAGGAAGTCAATGCGCTTTCGAAATTTAAGAAAGCCGAAGTGGATAAAATGTACGAAAAACTGCTTTCGGGTGATGAGTCCGTAATTGCTGATTTGTCCGGAGTATGGCTTAAAAAAGTGCTCGAGATGGCAGTGAAGTTTGGCTCTGCGAAGGTTGTGATGGATGATGTAATCCAGGAAGGCAACATGGGGCTTTACATGGCACTCAGAGAACTCACGGGAAATGCAACAATAAAGAATACGAAAAAGGAGATTGAAAAAGCCATAGAGCAGGGCATAAAAGATTATGTCAGCGAAGCTACAGGTGAGGTGGATGAGGAAAACACCATCCTTGGTAAAGTAACATTGGTTTACGAAGCAGAAAAATTTCTTGAGGAAGAGCTCGGAAGAAAGCCTGACATAAGCGAACTTGCCAATTACACAAAGCTTGATGTGAACGAGATCGAAGACATCAAAAATGTGGCAAAAGAGAAAGCTTTAAAATAGTTAAAAATAATAATAAAAAATGTGTTGACAACATATATAGTGATATGTATAATCTATTTTGTTGCGAAACACAATGCCCAGTCGCCAAGTGGTAAGGCAACGGACTCTGACTCCGTCACTTCCAAGGTTCGAATCCTTGCTGGGCAGCTAAGACATCACAGATTCTGTGGTGTCTTTTTTTTGTTTTTCTATTTGTGTACTGTATTCTTATCAAAAAGCATTAAAACATAAAAAACTCATTAATTTTTGTTCTGAAAATCTCTTTATTATACAAGATGGTTGTTATATAATGCTCAATTGTGCGTTTCCAAATTGGGGTGGCGCATGCGTATAACGTATCTGAAAAAAGTTTAGAACGTTATATAGGAGTTGTGAAAGAGAGGAACTAGATTAATGAGCATTAAAAGAAAAAAGACCGATGCAACAAATCGGCCACAACTGAGAAAGAGTATCAGTAAAACACTTCTTATGGTAATTCTACCCGTAGTTGCGATAGGTCTGATCGCAATAATCACATTTTTGAACTCGCAGGCAGCCAAATCAATGACAGAGAGTTCTGAGTATGGATTGCAGAGCGAAACAGGGAAAAATGCGGCTGAGATAGCAGCAGGAATATCAAAGATTTTAGCAACATATGACCAGTACGTAGAGACATTGGAAACCGTGCAGTTTGCGGATCTCAATGCAATGAATGAATATATCAAACCTGCTATGGCAGTATCCGATATGGCAGCAAACGGTATTTACGGTGGATTGGAAGACGGTACATGGATAGACGCTTCCGGATGGACGCCTGATGCCGATTACGTATTTAGTGAAAAAGATTGGTATATAAACGGTAAGGAAAGCGAAGAGTTCGTATTCGGAGCACCATACCTTGACGAAGCCACAGGAGAAATGGTTGTTACCGCGTCAAGAAAGGTAAAGCTTGCAGGCGGACGACAGGGTGTAATGGCTGTGGATGTTTCACTTGCAGGAATAGTGGAAACCGTTGAGGCATATGCACCGCTTGGATTCGGAAGATCCATTCTTTTGGATGGTGACATAATCCTTACATATTTTGTTGAAGAGTATAATGGAACAACAGTGGCAGATCACGCTGACGATGAATTCCTTAACACAGTCTCTCCGCTTCTTGAATCAGGGGAGGATGCTGTGTACAGCGTGAAAAACGGAAGTGATAACTACCTTGTAGCTATAACAAAGGTTCCGGGAACAACATGGTCACTCATTTCTTCGGCAGATAAGAAAGAGGTTCTTGCGGATTCGGTAAGATTCAGAAACATCGCAATTATCTTTATGCTGGTTGTACTTGCAGTGATAGTTGTCATAGTTTTGTTTGCCGTTAAAAATATCATTTCAAAACCTGTAAACATGCTTTCAAGCAGCATTACAAAGGTTTCGGACGGAGATTTTACAGCGGTTATGCCAAAGAGCAAAGGCGATGAAATCGGACTTATAAGTTCCGAAATGGCAAATTACGTTGAAAAGATGAAATCGACAATCATCGATATTCAGAATCGCGCCACACAGCTTGGTGAGGACTCAGAGTCTTCGAAGAGCGCTTCAAACTTTATGACGGATGAGGCAAATACACAGTCTATATCAATGCATCAGATTCAGGAGGCTATGGAAGGAATCGCTCAGGCAGTCACAGGGCTTGCTGAAAATGCAACAGATTTGGCACAGTCGGTGGATGATCTTACCACAAAGGGAAGCAACACAAACGATGTAATGGTTGAGCTTGTAAAACAGGCAGACGTCGGACAGAAGGACATGACAGATGTCGGTGTTACAATGACAAACATTACTGCTTCCATGGGCGAGATGAACGAAGTGGTAAACCTTGTAAAAGAATCAGCTGACAAGATAGACGAGATAGTTGAGATGATAGATTCCATCGCATCTCAGACCAACCTTTTGTCACTTAATGCATCAATAGAGGCTGCAAGAGCCGGAGATGCCGGAAGAGGATTCTCCGTAGTTGCCGATGAGATAGGAAAACTTGCAAACAACAGTGGTGAGGCTGCAAAGGAAATCGCAAACATCATTGCAGAGATTACTTCGGAAATCGATAAGCTTTCCGACAAGTCCATGGAAAACATGGCAGCAATAGATGAGAGCAGCGAGGCTGTGAAGAAGGCTGAAGAAAGCTTTGAGAAGATTTACGGTGAGCTGAACGATGCCGCTGACACAATGCAGGAAATGATAGTAACGATGGGCAGCGTAAACGATATTGCTGCAAATGTTGCCGCAATTTCAGAGGAGCAGTCTGCAGGAACAGAGGAAGTTATGGCTACTGTGGAAACACTTGCCAAGAGTGCTGAGGATATCGCAGGAACCAGCCGAAACGTTGAGGATGCTGCAAATTCCGTAGCAGATTCTGCAGTGCTTATAAACAACGCACTCAGTCAGTTCAAGATAGCATAAAAAATAATGATAAATATTCCTTAAATGTAGTATTATATCCGTATGGGAACCGGCAAAGTCGGAACTCATACGGATTTTTTTTTCGGGGGGATTACAAATGTTGGATATCGAGAGAAACAACGCGCACACTTTTGAGGAACTGGTGGAGCTTGTTCGTGGGAAAAATGTGTACATTCAGACACACAACTATCCGGATCCTGATGCCATCGGAGCAGGCTATGGACTCCAGAAGCTTTTTGAGAGCAATGGAATAGACGCGAAGCTTTGCTATCATGGAAAGATAGACAGGCTCAACACCAAAAAGATGGTAGAGCTTTTAAAAATAAAGATATATTCCAAGGACGAACTGGAAGAGGAAATGGGTGAGGACGATCCTATTATCTGCATCGATTCACAGAAGAACGGCGGAAATATCATGGACCTTGTCGGAGACGAGATAGCTGCAATAGACCATCATCCGACAGTGGACGAGGTGGATTACTATTATAAGGATGTAAGAATTGTCGGAGCCTGTGCCTCAATAGTTGCAGACCTTTTTGTGAAAAACGATGTCCCGATGGATGAGTACACCGCTACAGCTCTTTTGTACGGCCTTAAAATGGACACGAACGGTTTTTCCAGGGGAGTGACCGATTTTGATATCGAGGCCTTCAGATATTTATATAGAAGGGCAAATAAGAGCATTCTCTCGCAGCTTGAGCAAAACCAGATGGAGTTTTCCGATTTGAAAGCCTATGGGGCCGCGATAGAAAATATAAAGATTTTTGAAAAAATAGGATTTGCCAATATTCCTTTTTCATGCCAGGATGCTTTGATTGCGATAACATGTGATTTTATTCTTTCATTGGAGGAAGTCGACCTTGCTGTCGTTTATTCAAAGCGCGATGACGGATTCAAATTCTCGGTGCGCTGTGAGAACTTCCTCAAAGACGTAGATTGCGGAAAGCTGATTGCAGTTGCACTTGACGGAATCGGTAACGGTGGAGGTCACGCATTTATGGCCGGAGGCTTCCTGCCGAAAGACGCGGTAGAGACTCTGGGAGATAATTGTGATGAGGCTATAATAGAACGCTTTTTAAAGGCTTATGAGGATAGATGAAGACGCGTCTCCATCTGACCGTTTTGTGAATTAAATTAACAAAATCTAAACTTTCAACATATATGTTGACAAAACAAAAACAGGGTGCTATCTTAATTTCAGGTTAAGTATTAGCACTCTTTTTTATCGAGTGCTAACAAACAAAAAACCCGCATTTCGGACGGAGGATAGCATGGAGCTTGACGAGAGAAAAATCAAGATACTGGATACTATCATAAGAACATATTTGGAAACGGGCGAGCCGGTTGGATCGAGAACCATCTCTAAATATACCGATTTAAATCTCAGCTCAGCTACCATACGAAATGAGATGTCCGATCTCGAAGAACTTGGATACATCATTCAGCCGCATACTTCGGCAGGAAGAATTCCTTCGGACAAAGGATACAGGTTTTACGTTGATCACCTTATGCAGGCAAAAGACAAAGAGATTTCGGATATGAAAGATTTTGTCATAGAGCACACCGAGCGTATCGATAGTGTTCTCAAGCAGTTGGCACAGATTCTTTCATATACCACAAATTATGCGACCCTGATTACCTCACAGGTAAACAGGGACAACGCAATAAAGTTTGTCCAGATATCAAAGGTCGATGAAGACCAGCTTTTGGCTGTTGTGGTCATGGGAAAGAACGTGGTCAAAAACAAAGTTATAAACCTTGTGGAGCCAATCGACAATGAGACGCTTATGAAGCTCAACTTTATATTAAATAACGGGTTGAACGGAAAGTCTCCGGCAGACATAAGCCTTGGAGTTATAAGCGGCTTAAAAGAGCAGGCGGGTGAGCATGTTGATATAGTGAGCGTGGTGCTTGACGCAATAGCGGAAACCATTTCCCAGGAAGACTTGGAGGTCTACACCAGCGGTGCCACGAACATTTTCAAATATCCCGAGCTTAGCAGTTCGGAGAATGCAAGCAATCTCATCTATG
The DNA here is from genome assembly GCA_024692885.1 of Lachnospiraceae bacterium. Taxonomy (GTDB): domain Bacteria; phylum Bacillota; class Clostridia; order Lachnospirales; family Lachnospiraceae; genus JAILHT01. Next base: position 7,424 of record JAILLZ010000139.1, read on the forward strand.
CATTGGAAGAGAAAAAAGAGCTTGCGGAGTTCGTTTCCGAAAACTTCGATGGGGACGATGAGATAAAAGTCTACATCGGAGACGAGAGCGACATAAAGACCATGAAAGATTGCAGCGTTGTCACTGCAACCTACGATTTGGGCGATGGTATGAAAGGTACCGTCGGCATCATAGGACCGAAGAGAATGGACTACGAAAAAGTAATGTCCAACTTAAAAGAGATAAAGAAGCAGATGAGTGGTCTTTTTAACAGCAATAAAACAAAAGGAATAGAGGTGAAATCAGATGGCTAATAAACATGAGGAGAACCTTGATGAGCTTTTAAAGAAGGTTATCGATTCAGAGTCTGATTCAAAGGAAGAAGAAAAGACAGCATCTGAAGAAGAGGCGAAGGAAGCGGAAGTAGTTTCCGAAGAAGCAGAGGAAACTGCGGAGAGCGAGGAAGCAGAAGCTTCTGACGAAGAGAAAAAAGACAAAAAAGATGAAATGATAGACGATCTCAAAGACAAGCTTATGAGACAGATGGCAGAGTTCGAGAACTTCAGAAAAAGAAGTGAAAAAGAAAAGAGCCAGATGTACGACATGGGAGTTAAGAGTTTCATAGAAAAGATACTTCCTGTTGTAGATAACTTTGAGAGAGGTCTTGCACAGGTTCCGGAAGAAAACAAAAACGATTCGTTTGTAGACGGAATGAACCTGGTATACAAACAGATTCTTACAGCTTTCGATGAGATTGGAGTTGCCGCAATCGAGACTGAGGGAAAAGAATTCGATCCAAACCTGCACAACGCGGTAATGCATGTGGAAGACGACAGTGTCGGAGACAACATGATAGTGGAAGAATTCCAGAAGGGTTACACCTACCATGATTCAGTCGTAAGACACAGCATGGTAAAAGTAGCAAACTAAAATAAGAAAATCACAATCAATTAGAAAATAAAATCAGAATAATTGAGGAGGAAATGACATGAGTAAGATAATCGGAATCGACTTAGGTACAACAAACAGCTGCGTATCAGTAATGGAAGGTGGAAAACCTACCGTTATCGCAAACCAGGAGGGAGCAAGAACAACTCCTTCAATTGTAGCATTCACAAAGACAGGAGAGAGACTTGTAGGTGAGCCTGCAAAGCGTCAGGCAGTAACAAATGCCGAGAAGACAATCTCTTCAATCAAGAGACATATGGGATCTGACTACAAGGTTACAATCGACGACAAGTCATACAGCCCACAGCAGATTTCAGCAATGATTCTCCAGAAGCTTAAAGCAGATGCTGAGGGATACCTCGGAGAAAAGGTTACAGAGGCAGTTATCACTGTTCCTGCATATTTCAACGATGCACAGCGTCAGGCAACAAAGGATGCCGGAAAGATTGCAGGTCTTGATGTAAAACGTATCATCAACGAGCCTACTGCAGCAGCATTAGCTTACGGACTTGACAACGAGAAAGAGCAGAAGATCATGGTTTACGACCTTGGTGGTGGTACATTCGACGTATCAATCATCGAGATCGGTGAGGGTGTTATTGAAGTTCTCGCAACAAACGGTGATACAAAGCTCGGTGGAGATGACTTCGACAACGTTATCACACAGTGGATGATAGATGAGTTCAAGAAGGCTGAAGGTGTAGACCTTTCTACAGACAAGATGGCACTTCAGAGACTTAAAGAAGCAGCTGAGAAGGCTAAGAAAGAGCTTTCATCTGCAACAACAACCAACATCAACCTTCCGTTCATCACAGCTACAGCTGAGGGACCAAAGCACTTCGATATGAACCTCACAAGAGCAAAATTCGATGAACTCACACATGACCTTGTAGAGAGAACAGCTATCCCTGTTCAGAACGCTATGAGAGATGCCGGAATCACAAATGCAGATCTCGGACAGGTACTTCTCGTAGGTGGATCTACACGTATCCCTGCAGTTCAGGATAAGGTACGTCAGCTTACAGGAAAAGAGCCTTCAAAGAGCCTTAACCCTGATGAGTGCGTTTCTATCGGAGCCGGTATCCAGGGTGGAAAGCTTACAGGTGAAGCAGGAACAGGAGACATCCTTCTTCTTGACGTAACACCTCTTACACTTTCAATCGAGACAATGGGAGGAATTGCTACACACCTCATCGAGAGAAACACAACAATTCCTACAAAGAAGAGCCAGATCTTCTCTACAGCAGCTGACAACCAGACAGCCGTAGATATCAACGTAGTACAGGGTGAGAGACAGTTCGCAAAGGACAACAAGTCACTCGGACAGTTCAGACTTGACGGAATCCCACCTGCACGTCGTGGAGTTCCACAGATCGAGGTTACATTCGACATCGATGCAAACGGTATCGTAAACGTATCTGCTAAGGATCTTGGAACAGGAAAAGAGCAGCACATCACAATCACTTCAGGAACATCAATGAGTGATGATGAAATCGATAAGGCAGTAAAGGAAGCTGCTGAGTTCGAGGCACAGGATAAGAAGAGAAAAGAAGCTATCGATGCCAGAAACGATGCTGATTCATTCGTATTCCAGACAGAGAAAGCATTAGAGGAAGTTGGAGCAAACATCGACGCAGCAGACAAGTCTGCAGTAGAAGCAGATATCGCAGCAGTAAAGGCTCTCCTTGATGCACATCCACAGGCTGACGAGATGTCAGAGGCAGATGTAGCAGACCTCAAGGCAGCTCAGGAGAAACTCCAGAATTCAGCTCAGAAAGTATTTGCAAAGATGTATGAGCAGGCTCAGGCAGCACAGGGTGCTCAGGGAGCAGGTCCTGACATGAACGCAGGTGCTTACCAGGATGCTTCTTCATCAGCAAATGATGATGTAGTAGACGCAGACTTCAAAGAGGTTTAATTTGAGACAAATAAGCGTTATGTCATAAGACAAAGTACGAGTAGTTTATGAGACATAATATAGTGCATGACAGAACGTTGTAATTAAACAAAAGATAAGATGAAAACCAGGCAAGAGAATCCGCAAAGATTTTTGGCTGGTTTTCATCATTGACAGAGTAATGTTATAAAACTGTATATTGCCGAATTTAATCACATTTTGAATTTGCGATATGACAGTGAAATATATAGATTAACAAGATTGGGTAAGACGAAATGGCAGATAAAAGAGATTATTATGAGGTGCTCGGTGTTGACAGAAATGCTGATGATGCCGCATTAAAAAAAGCCTTCAGACAGTTGGCTAAAAAATATCATCCTGATATGAATCCGGACAATCCGGATGCAGAGCAGAAGTTCAAAGAAGTTCAGGAGGCCTATGCCGTTCTTTCCGACCCTGACAAGAGAAGACAGTATGACCAGTTTGGACACGCTGCGTTTGAAAACGGCGGCGGTGGTGCAGGCGGTTTCGATTTTTCCGGAATGGACATGTCGGACATTTTCGGTGATATATTCGGAGACTTTTTCGGCGGTGGCAGAAGCCGTAATGACAACGGCCCAAGAAAGGGTGCAAACTTAAGAGCCCAGGTTCGTATCACATTTGAGGAAGCTATCTTCGGTTGTGAAAAAGAGCTTGAGATTGTCCTTAAAGATGAGTGTACCAACTGTCACGGAACAGGTGCAAAACCGGGAACAGCAAAAGAAACCTGTCGCAAGTGTGGCGGAAAAGGAAAGATTGTTTACACCACACAGTCACTTTTTGGAACAATGCAGAATGTTTCAAGCTGTCCGGATTGTAACGGAAGCGGTCAGGTCATCAAAGAAAAATGTCCGGATTGCCATGGAACAGGATATGTTGCAAACAGAAAGCGCATAAAGGTTTCAATTCCTGCCGGAATCGATGACGGACAGAGCGTACGTCTTCGTGATAAGGGTGAGCCGGGAAGAAACGGAGGACCTAGAGGAGATCTTCTCGTAGAGGTTATCGTTTCAAGACATCCTATCTTCCAGAGACAGGATATGAACATCTTCTCAACTGCGCCTATTTCATACGCACAGGCAGCATTGGGCGGAGAACTCCGCATCAACACAGTGGACGGAGATGTAATCTACGAAGTAAAACCGGGAACACAGACCGATACACGTATCAGACTCAGAGGAAAGGGAGTACCTTCTTTGAGAAACAGCAGTGTCCGCGGTGACCACTATGTCACACTCGTGGTTCAGGTACCTACAGGACTGAACGACGAGGCAAAAGAGACCTTGAAGAAGTTCGACGAGCTCACGGGCAACTCTCTCGAGAAAGCCGCAAAGGCAGCAGCAGATGCACCAAAGGCAGAGAAGAAAAAGAAATCATTCAAGGAAAAAATAAAAGAAACGTTTGATGATTTATAAGATCATGTTTAGGGAAGGGAAGCGAAAGCTTCCCTTTTTTAATCTTTGATTGATATACTACAACACCATAACAGGTACCATATTTGGGGAAAGTTGCTCAAAAAGTGAAACTTTCCCCAAATATAACCGTTCGTTTGCTTATAAATGGGGGATATGTATGGCTCTTATTAATTGTCCAGAATGCGAAAAACTATTTATAAAGGATAAACGCGGATTGCAAATCCGTAATTGACGATATTGCATTTGCGTGACATAATATACATATCCGTAATTAACGATTTATAAAGAGGATTATTATGACAATCGGACAGAAAATATTTTACTTATTAGACCAGAAAAACATGACTCAAAAGGAGTTTTCAGATAAAACAGGAATAGCTACTACGACTATAAGCGATTGGAGAAAAAAGAATACTAACCCGGGGTCAGACAAGATTTTATCCATTTGCGCTGCACTTGAAGTTACACCTGAGTTTTTATTATCCGGTGTAACCGAAGACAGCGAGCGCGGTAAAGATATGAAACTCATGGTTATACCTAAAGGAACGGAGGAACGTGAGCTTATAGAATTGTATAGTGATATGGACTGGATTGACAGAACGCATTTTCTTGAATATGCGCGGAGAATTATTGAGAAAAAGAATAATTCATACCATAAAGAGGAAAAAAACATGACCAAGCTTGCTGAATTTTGCAATATAGAAGTTTATATTGATTCCACATTTGAGGGTGAGCCATTCCTGGATATTTACTATGCAGACGATGATGTCATGGGTAATATGAATATTGCAACGGGAGAGTTGATTGGTGACTTTTCAAAATATGTTGTTCCGGTGATAAAGGCTTGGTTCGAAGATAACAAAGCAGTTATTACAAAGATGTGGACTGATAAGAAGTTAGAAGTGATACAGGAGAGTGAATGAAAATGCATTTTGGTTTTTCATATGTTGGGATTATATACTTGATAATGTTATTTGTTCCCAACATTATCTGGGCTAAAAATAAGCCCGAGAACTATGATCAATACGTAAAGAATGAGAATAAGATTTTGTTGGCGCTGGAGAGGACCGGTGAAGTTCTCTGTAGTGCCATTGTTTTGGTATTCGCGGATTTTAATCTGCGTTCTTGGACACTGTGGAGCTTGTGGCTGATTGCTTCATTTGCGTTAATGATTTTGTACGAATTGTATTGGTTTCGTTATTTCAAAAGTGAGAAAACCATGAGAGACCAATACAGTAGTTTTTGCGGGTTCCCTGTTGCAGGAGCAACGCTTCCTGTAGTGGCTTTCTTTTTACTGGGAATATACGGGATAAACATTTGGCTGATTGTCGCAACAATCATACTTGGGATCGGTCATATATGTATACATTTGGCACATGAAAAAGAGGTCAATGGTCCAAAGAAGAAACACATCGTGAAGAGGATTCTAAAGGGACTTGGAGCCGTCGTTCTGATTTCGGTTTTTGCCATAATCGCGATTTCCATAGGAGCGCGCGATGTCAGATTTCTGAAACATCAGGCTAATTACATAAATGGTGCGGAGGAGCAGACTTTCATCACTTTGGGCGGACAGGAGCAGTATGTTCTTATGACGGGAAGAAATGTGGAAAACCCCGTTATCATTTATCTGCACGGCGGACCGGCCTCACCGGACACGATGGTTATGTATGCATTCGCAGATCTTTTGATGGACGACTACACTTTTATTGGTTGGGATCAGAGGGGAGCAGGCAGAACCTATTACCACAATATGTCAGCGGATCCCGAAAATGAAACTGCATCCTTTGAGCAGTCACTCAGTGACCTTGATGAACTTGTGGATTATGCCAGAGAAAGATTTGGTCAGGACAAAGTTATAATAATGGGACATTCATACGGGACGGTTTTAGGAAGCACATATGTCCTGGAACATCCGGAAAAAGTATCAGAGTATATCGGTGTAGGCCAGGTTGTTTCAGCGTCAAATGGAGATTTGATCAGTTACGAAGATGCATTGCAAAAAGCAAAGGCAGCCGGTGACGACACAAGTGAAATGGAGACGGCATACGAAACTTTCATGGCAGACAGCACCCTTAAAAATATGATATCTCTACGTGATACTGTTTCAAAATATCATCCGGGAAAGGAAGCAAATGTGGTTTGGCTCGGCATGAGTTCGCCGTATTTTGGAATTGATGACATGAAATGGTTTATATTCCAGGTAAGTGAACTGGATGCTTATCTTGAACTAAACAGTCAGCTGTTTGATTACATCATGACCTTTGAGGCACTTGATGGCGACAAAGATTTTGAAGTGCCGGTACATTTCATTTCCGGAGCCGAGGATTGGGTTTGTCCGGTGGAACTTGTAAAAGAGTACGAGGCAGAAATATCGGCACCGCAGAAAGACATTACGCTAATAGATGCTTGCGGTCATTCACCGCAGGAGGCATCTCCGAAGGAATTTGCGGAAGCAGTAAACTCAATAATTAAAAGAAGATAATGAAAACCTCTTTTGACATTTACACGATAGCGTGATAATGTTAATACAAAGGAGGGCAATCTATGAATGAGTATTACTCTGTCACTGAATATGCAAAACTGAAAAAAAAGGACCCGGGAAATATTCGGCGTATGCTCATCAATGGTCGTCTTGAGGGATTTAAGATCGGAAAGCAGTGGGTTATTTCAAAAGATACGCCTTATCCGGAGGATAGTCGTTTGAAATCTGGTGATTATCGTAATTGGAGGACTAAAACTATGCTCTATAAAGAACATCCGCTAATTATGAAGAGTCTTTCTGTTATGTGTAAGCAGATGCAGGATATATACGGCGAACTGTTGGATAGAGTGATTATGTATGGTTCTTATGTAAGAGGGGAACAAACGAAAGAGTCCGACATCGATATAGCCCTTATTTTAAAAAAAGAAGGCACGGAAGAAATACACAATAAGATGGTTGATTTAGTAGTTGATTATGAGTTGGATTTGAATGTTACGTTATCTGTTGTGCCTTTAGAAGCTGAACAATACAAGGAGTGGAGAGATGTTCTTCCATTTTATAAGAATATTGATAAAGAAGGTGTTATATTATGGAAGAACGCGTGAAAGAACTATCAAAATACAGGTTTGAAAACAGTCTGGAGTCTTTAAAAGACGCTAAAATAATGCTTGAAAATGAACGATATAAAAATGCACTAAATAGAGGATACTATGCCATATTTCATGCAATAAGATCAGTGAATGCACTGGACGGTTTTGATAGTAGTAAACACAGTGGAGTGACTTCTCATTTCAATCAAAACTATATAAAGACAGGTATTCTTCCTAAAGAACTATCAAAGATAGTAAAATTAGCTTCAGAGAACCGTGAAAAAGCAGATTATTTAGATTTTTTTATTGCATCGCGAGAAGAGGCTATAAATCAAGTTCATAGAGCTGAAAACTTTTTAAATGCAATTAGAAGCTATTTGGAGGAACAGGACGTTTTATAAAAATACTATATAGGTAGGGCTTGACCATGGACCCAACGGGGGCTATTCTTAAGGTGCATACGAAGTGTTTATGACTAAATGACCATTGAGCATTTTCTCAATATATAGTATCATTTGTTACGAATGGATACTATATAACCGCTTTAGTTATTTTGAGGGGTGCGCACTATGGCACAGGCTGTTATGGTTACCGAAGAAAACAGAGACGATTTCAGAAAGTGGTGCTTTCATGAGACTGTAAGGATCGAGAGAGACAAGCAGGAACTCAAGGAGGAGATGACCAGGTTCGAGGAGGAGAAAAAAGCCTTCTACGATGAAAAGGTCACCTACGAAAGTCAGAAAAGACTTGAGAGAGTCAAATTTGAGAATGAAAACCACGTTTTCGAAATGAAATTAAAAATCCTCGAGGACGAACTCAGAAGAATGGCAGCGGAAAGAGAGGAACTTCGAAAAGAACGGGAATATACTGCGCAAAAAGTTGCAGAGGCAAAGAACTCCGGAGAGTTCGTATTTTTTGCGGGCGTTTATACCGAAGATGCATTGAAAAAGCGCTACAAGAATCTCATGAAGATTTATCATCCTGACAATTTGGACGGAGATGAAGATACACTTCTGGCGATACAGGAAGAGTATGAGCGTATTTCAAAGATGCTTTAATTTAGAACTTTATACATAGAAATATACGGATATACCCTGAAAACTCTCCGTGCCCGGATGGCACGGGGAGTTTTTACTAATAATCAAAAAAGGATACGAATATGACCACATTAAACCAATACCTTCGCACCCGCTTTGGCTGCAAAGTATACAAACTTTCTTTGAACGGTGGCTTCACCTGCCCCAACCGTGACGGCACAAAGGGAGACAGAGGCTGTATATTTTGCTCTGAGGGCGGAAGCGGTGACTTCGCCGAAAGCGAAAATGACAGCATAACCGCTCAGATAGAAAAAGCGAAGGACAGAGTAAAAAACAAAATAAAAGACGGAAAGTACATTGCCTATTTTCAGGCCTACACGGGAACCTACGGGCCTGTGGAGAAGCTTGAAAAAATGTACATGGAGGCGGCAAATCATCCGGATATTGTTGCGGTTTCCATTGCCACAAGACCGGACTGCCTGCCGGAGGAAGTGCTTGATCTTCTTGAGAAGGTGAATAAGATAAAACCCGTGTGGATAGAGCTTGGCCTTCAGACAATTCATGAGAGAAGCGCAGATTATATAAGAAGAGGTTACGACCTCAAAACCTACGACGATGCTGTGGCTAATCTCAAAAAAAGAGGAATTGAGGTCATAGTTCACGTTATCCTGGGACTTCCGAGGGAGACCGTGGAAGACATGGTAAAAACGGTGGATTATGTTTGCAAGAGCGGTGCTGACGGGATAAAGCTTCAGCTTTTGCATGTTCTGAAAAACACCGACATGGCAAAGGACTATGAGGCGGGCAAGTTTGAGACCTTAACCGAGGATGAATATATGGACATCCTTAAGGCATGTCTTTCTGTCATTCCGGAAGATGTGGTTGTGCACAGGCTCACGGGAGACGGAGACAAGAAAATCCTGATAGCGCCAATGTGGAGCGCAAACAAAAGACATGTTATGAATCGAATTACCCGAGAATTGTTTTAATTCGGTAATTCTGTTACAATAACACCGCTGATGCTTTTGTATTTGCATGAATGTGGGGCGAATTTGCATTGATGTAAAATGAAAGACTAAAAGAAAAACAGCATATGAGAATTAAAAAATGGAGGTTTGGCATCATGGAATCAATGAAGGATTACGAAAAAGAACTCGAGCGTTCATTCAGAAAAATCGAAGAGGGCGATATACTCACCGGAACTGTTATAGCGGTTTCGGAAGATGAAGTGACGCTGGACCTTGCGTATTATACACAGGGAATTATAAAGGCAGAGAACTTAAGCAACGATCCGGGATTTTCTGTTTTCGAGGATGTAAAAGTCGGAGATGAGATTGAGGCAACAGTTATAAAGGTTGATGACGGACGCGGAAATATCGAGCTTTCTAAAAAAGAAGCAAACGATGTTCTTGCTTGGGATAAGCTCGCCGAGATGATGGAAAATGAGACAGTGGTAAACGTAAAAATCACTGAGAGCGTGAATGCGGGAGTTGTCACTTTCCTTGAGGGAATCAGAGCATTTATCCCTGCTTCGCAGATATCATCAAATTATGTTGAAAACACGGATGACTGGATCGGAAAAAAGATTGACGTTAAAGTCATAACCGTTGACAGAGAAAAGAAAAAACTTGTGCTTTCGGGAAAGGCAGTTGCAAGAGAGCGCGAGGCAGAGGAGAGAAATCATAAGATTTCAATGCTTGTTCCGGGAACTGTCATGGAAGGAAAAGTTGAGACAATAAAGCCATACGGAGCATTTATTTCTTTGGGAGACGGCCTTGACGGACTTGTACATATCTCTCAGATTTCCCAGAAGAGAATCTCGACTCCTTATGAGGTTTTAAAGGAGGGGCAGAGTGTTAAGGTAAAAATCTTAAATACCAATGACGGAAAAATCAGTCTCAGCATGAAGGCACTTGAGGAGGAAATGGTAGACACATCGGACTCAGGTGTCGGCGAGGACATCAGTGAATATGTTTCAAAGGAAGAAGTTTCCACATCTTTGGGAAGCCTTCTTGCCGGAATAAAGCTTGACTAGAAAACGGACTAATAATTGATTTATGGACCGGTTCGCGGAGGTAACAGATGTACAGTTATGACACCAGAGTAAAATACAGCGAGATAGATGAGAATGGCAGAATGAAGCCTCTGGCGTTGCTCAATCTTTTGCAGGATTGCTGCACTTTTCAGTCGGAGGATGTGGGAAACGGAATTTCTTCTTTAAAAGCCATGCATAGAGCGTGGATTTTGAATTCATGGCAGATAGTCATAAAAAAACATGCTGCTCTCGGAGATGAAATTCTTGTGACCACGAGACCATACAAGTTTTCCGGCTTTTGGGGAATGAGATGTTTTGAAATCACAAACAGCGAAGGCGAAGTGCTTGCAATAGCAAATTCGGTCTGGGTGTATTTGAACACAGATACGGGAACTCCGGCCAAAATAGATGAAGAAGTAAAAAACATGTATGGGCTAGATGCGCTTATAGATTATGAATGGGCCGGAAGAAAGATAGATTTGCCTGAAAAATTTGAGGAGGGCGAACCTATTCCTGTAATACCTAGCTACATAGATACCAACCATCATGTGAACAACGCATGGTACGTTGAGCTTGCATCA
>JAILLZ010000066.1 GCA_024692885.1 Lachnospiraceae bacterium
CGTTGGGTTTGCCAATTCTTCCTCATACTTCTCCAAAATGAGTTTTGACAAACTGTCTCTGGTCTCGGATTTGATAGGATGAGCTATGTCCTTGTACTCTCCCTCCGAAGTCTTGCGGCTAGGCATTGCGATAAAGAGACCCTTCTGTCCTTCAATGATCTTGATGTCATGTACCACAAATTCACCGTCGATAGTGATGGAAACAACAGCCTTCATTTTACCCTTGTTTTCCACCTTACGAATTCTGATGTCGTCTATTATCATGACTTCACTCCCCCTCTACTAGGAAAAATATACCATATAATAAGAAATAACTCAATACTCTCTAATCTTTTCAAACCGCGTAATTTGCGCTATAATGCCGTAAGATAATCTGCATATGCCGGGCAACACACTACAAATGCCGAATAATCGGCTTTTTCTATGTGCAACGGCATGTTTTTAATAAAGGAGATGTTAAATAATGTATCAGGTAGATTTTAATAAACCTGTCCATGTTCATTTTATCGGAATAGGCGGAATCAGTATGAGCGGTCTCGCTCAGATACTTTTAAAAGCAAATTTTACGGTTTCCGGTTCAGACGCAAAAGAATCAGATTTAACCAAAGAGCTTGAAACTCTCGGTGCAAAAGTTAATATTCCGCAGTCAGCGGACAACATCACAGGCGATATCGATGTTGTGGTTTACACTGCAGCCATATCAAAGGACAACCCTGAGCTTTGCGCTGCACAGGCGGCAAATCTTCCGCTTCTCACCCGTTCAGAGCTCCTCGGAGAGATAATGGACAACTACAAGGTTCCTGCGGGAATCTCCGGAACACACGGAAAGACCACTACCACTTCAATGATTTCGCAGATACTTCTTGCAGCTGATGCTGACCCCACCATTACAGTTGGTGGAATTCTTGATGCTATCGGCGGAAACATCCGCGTGGGAAAATCAGATATTTTTATCACCGAAGCATGTGAATACTCAAACAGCTTTTTGGATTTCAGATCAAAGTATTCCATCATCCTGAATATTGAGGAAGATCATCTTGATTTCTTCAAGGACATCAATGACATCCGCAATTCATTCAGAAAGTTCGCGGCTAACACAAAACCTGACGGACGCATCATTATAAACGGTCAGATTGATAACTACAAAGAGATAGTAGAGGGACTTGCACCTTGTATCACATTTGCCCTCGCAGGCGACTATGATTACACAGCGTCCGACATAAACTATGACGAGAATGCGTGCGCACGTTACACAGCCATGTATAAAGGAGCTCCGTTATTCAAGGTAGAGCTTTCCGTTCCGGGAGAGCACAATATCTTAAATTCACTCTCAGCTATCGCTTACGCAAGAGAGATTGGAATTTCTGACGAGGCTATCGTTTCAGGACTCAAGGCTTTCGGCGGTGCCAACAGACGTTTCCAGAAAAAGGGCGAGTTTAACGGAGTGACCGTAATCGACGATTATGCTCACCATCCGACAGAGATTAAGGCTACGCTCACCACAGCGAAGAATTATCCACATAAAAAGCTCTATGTGGCATTCCAGCCTCACACATACTCGAGAACAAAGGCATTCTTAAGCGATTTTGCCGATGCACTCTCACTTTCAGACGTGGTTGTATTGGCTGATATATATGCAGCAAGAGAGAAAAACACTTACGGTATTTCATCAGAGGATCTCCTTAAAATCCTTCAGGAAAAAGGTGTAGAAGCCTATTATTTCCCAAGTTTTGATGAGATTAAAAACTTTTTGAAAAAAAATTGTTTAAACGGTGACCTGTTGATAACTATGGGTGCCGGAAACATTGTAGAAATGGGCGAATCGCTCGTTTCAGAATAAGTTATCCACATTATCCACAATCAAACTGGTGATAAATTGCCACATTGATTGTGGATTTTTTTGCGCCGAAATAACAACTTTCCAGATAGTTTTCCACTTTTTCCACAATTTCTACACACCCTGTATTCCACACAGTTAGGGGCTTCCACGCATCTTCTCAAGAGATTTTCCTTGTGCTATAATCTCAAACGAATTATATGAAGTAGGTGAAAAATATTGGCTGGATTACATTTACACACAGATAAAGAATCTTCATTTACAAAAGTTTCTAATATCTTTATTGACGAATACATGACAACAGCCAACGGAGATTATGTAAAGATTTATTTGTATCTTCTTCGTTGCATGAACATGAGTGACTGCCATTGCTCCGTTCAGGAAATGGCAGACCGATTCGATTACACGGAGAATGATATCAACCGTGCTCTGAAATACTGGGAAAAGATGCATATCATCAATTTGGAATACGATTCCCAGGGCGCTTTAAACGGAATATGTCTGATAGACAGTGCTAAGCTTACCTCTCCAAAGAGAAGATCAAGCGACAGCGATGCGCAGCTTACACCTGCCACTGCAAAGCGTACATCTGTTTCAACGGGAGTTGTGAAGGATACACTTAAAGCTTCTACGGTAAAAAGCAATTACTCCCTTGAAGATGTGGAGCGCTTCAGACAGAATGCCGACGTTCAAAACATTTTATTTTCAACAGAACAGTATATTAAGAAAAGCCTCGGCTTAACAGACATCAGGACCATTTACTACTGGTATGATGTTTTGGGATTCCCTGCAGATGTCATCGAATACCTTGTGGAGTCTTGCGTCAGCAAGGGTCACAGAAGTCTTCATTATATAGACAAAGTAGCTTTGGCATGGCATGAAAATGGTATTAAAACCATCGAGGACGCAAGAAAGTATGCTTCAACCCAGAATAAGGAAGTATTTGCGGTTATGCGTTACTTCGGAATAAGTGGACGCAATCTCATAGACAGCGAGACTGCTTTTATAGACAAGTGGACCAAAGAATATGCCTTCACTCTGGATATTATAGAAGAGGCTTGCAGAAGAACCATCTCTGCCACTCAAAAACCAAGTTTCGAGTATGCAGACAAGATTTTGGAATCATGGCACAAAGAAGGCGTACATCATCTTTCTGATATAGCGAAAGCTGATGAGCAGTTTAAAAAGACAAAGGCAACCAAAGCCGCTGCAAAAACAACTGCAAAAGTTACCAAATCCACTGCAAACAACAGATTCAATAATTTTGATCAGAGAACCTATGACTATGATGAGCTCGAGCAGCTTATTTCATACAAAGGGAATTAACCGAAAGAGGAAGGTCTTATGCCTTTAAGTAACAGTCAGTACGACAGTCTCTTTAGAGAGTACAACGATAAACAGATAAGAAATCAAAGGATACTTGATGAACGCAAAAAGGAGCTTTATGCCAAGGCTCCGCGTCTTAAGGAGATAGAAAAAAGCATTTCCTCCATCGCCGTTAGCTCTGCGGCAAAAATGCTTTCGGGAGATACCGGGGCTATAGACGAACTGAAAATCCGTCTTGATGCCTTAAAAAATGAGAGAAATGAATTGTTAAACCAATTAGGCTATGCCCCGAATTATCTCACCGAACCTCCTTACGACTGCAAAGACTGCCGTGACACCGGTTACATCGACAACAATAGATGCCACTGTTTCAGACAGCGTGCCATCGACCTTGTATATACACAGTCTAATCTCGGCAATATACTTGCCGACGAGAACTTCGACAACTTCAGATTTGATTATTATCCAAAAGACGATATCAACCCGACCACGAAATTATCTTCCTACGAAAGCATGAAGACATTCGTGCAGAAAGTGAAAGATTTTATAAATGATTTCGACAGCAAATTTGAAAATCTTTTCCTTTACGGTGACACCGGAGTCGGAAAAACATTTCTTTCAAACTGCATAGCAAAAGAGCTTTTGGATACTGCCCATTCTGTTATATATCTATCGGCATTTCAGCTTTTTGATATATTGCGTGATGCTGATTTCGAGAGAGATTCAGAGAGTATGCTGCAGGGAGATAATATCTCTAACTGCGATCTTCTTATTATAGATGATCTTGGCACCGAGCTTTCTAACTCATATACCAACTCAGCACTTTTCAATTGCCTTAATGAGCGTATTTTAAATAAGAAATCCACCATCATATCGACCAACCTTTCAGTCGAGCTGTTTTCCGACACATATTCTGAAAGAATCATGTCCAGAATCTACAGCAACTATGAATTATTAAGGTTGTCAGGTGCCGATATCCGCATAAAAAAGAAGATTGAATGCAAAAAAACACAATTATAATATTGATTTCACTTATAAATCATGTTTTAATAACAAACGCAAAACAAACCCAAACAACCCAACGGAGGACAATCACTCATGGCTAATGATGAAAAGCTTCTTGAGACCATACCTTACGGTAACCTCGGTCTTATAGCGCTCGACAGTTGTACCGAGATAGGTAACAGAGTAGACAGCTATCTTGTAAACTGGAGAAAAAATCGTAAACATGACAACGAGAACAGTATGGCGTTCAAGCACTATGTAAAAGATACATACAAGCTTGACGTATCAATTCCAAGATTCGGAAGCGGTGAAGCAAAATGTGTCATCGCAAAAACTGTTAGAGGAAACGACATCTTTATCATCGTAGATGTCACAAACTACAGTCTCACATACAAGCTTTGCGGTATGGAGAACCATATGTCACCGGACGATCATTTCGCTGACTTAAAGCGTGTTATCGCTGCTATCGAAGGAAAGGCCAGAAGAATCACCGTTATCATGCCATTCCTTTACGAAGGACGTCAGCATAAGCGTACATCCAGAGAATCACTTGACTGTGCTATAGCACTTCAGGAGCTCATCGCTATGGGTGTAGACAATATCATCACATTCGATGCACACGATCCTCGTGTACAAAATGCTATTCCACTCAACGGTTTTGAAACAGTTCAGCCGGCATATCAGTTTATCAAAGGTATCCTAAAGGAAGAGAAAGACCTCATCATCGATAACGATCATATGATGGTTATCAGCCCTGATGAAGGTGGTACAAACAGAGCCGTTTACCTTGCTTCAGTACTCGGACTTAATGTTGGTATGTTCTATAAGAGACGTGACTACAGCCAGGTAGTCGGAGGAATGAACCCTATCGTAGCTCACGAGTTCCTCGGAGATTCACTTAACGGAAAAGATGTTCTCATCGTTGATGATATGATTTCATCAGGTGGAAGCATGATTGACGTTGCTACAGAACTTAAGAGACGTAACGCAGGACGTATTTTCGTAGTTGCTACATTCGGTCTCTTCACAAACGGACTTGAAAAATTCGACAAGGCCGTTGCAGACGGTATCATTTACAAGGTTGTTACTACAAACCTTACATACCAGACACCGGAGCTTCTCAGCAGAGATTACTATATCAGCTGTGACATGAGCAAGTACATCGCATACATCATTGATACATTAAATCACGACGTATCAATCAGCGAGCTTCTCAATCCATATGACAGAATTCATAAACTTGTTAATAAATACAAGGCAGAGCAGGCTGAGAGAGGCATAAAATACTAATATTTAAGATTGTCTAATCGATTTATATATGCATGAAATGACAATGTCATTTCATGCATTTTTTGTATCAAATACTCTGCGCATTACAAATCAAAAGACAATATCTCAATCAATTAGTGTATCAACAAACAAAAAATCCGCCATGATTTTTCAATCATGACGGATTTTTTAATCGTCGAATCAAAAATATATAGATTAGCCGTGAAGACCGTCAGCCTGACGAATCATATCCTCAACAACTATGTCGTAGATTTCTCCTACCGTATTGCAATACTCAAGTATTTTCCACGGCTCATTCGTATGGAAATGAATCTTCACCAAATCCTCATCTCCGGCTGCTATGAGGCTATTTCCCTCAAAGTGCTCAGTGATATAATCTGCAATCTCATCCTCATCGAGATCTTCGTCTCTTCTGTCTATGAGAAGCTGTGTATCATATCTGTATGCGAACTGATCGTCCTCTGCATCTATACTTACAAAATCAGGCATGTAATTCTCCTAACTATTTTTCACAGGAATAGAAAAACGAATTTTCTTAGAATAAATCTACTCTTCCTGCATTCTTATCATTTATAACGTAATATGCTGCTCTCTCTTCCGGTTTAAGATAAATACGAACAGACTTGATAGCTGAAGCTCTATGACCCTCAGAAATAAATTTCTCACGAACCTTTGCGCTAATCTCTTCGATAGTAGCTTCACCGTCTGCATACTGTAAGAATACCTGCTCTGCAGGCTCTGCCTTTGTAACAGCCTTCTTAACTGTCTTAGCAGTCTTCTTTGCAGTAGTCTTAGCAGCGGTCTTCTTCTCAGCAACAGCCTTCTTTACAGGCTCAGCCTTGGTTTCAACCTTCTTAACCGTCTCTGCAACACTTGCCCCAGCTTTAGCAACAACTTTCTCAGCCTCAGCTTTAACAACACTTGTTTTGGCAACAGTAGCCTTTGTTGTCTCGTTATTTGCCATAACTTTTCTCCTCCATAAATATAAACGGGTGCATTATCTGCACTGTAAAAAAGTTTCTATCGCACTAAGCGCAGCTTCCTCATCATTCCCCTCGGTAACAATTTTTACAGTCATACCCTGACTCGGATTAAATGCCATAATTCCCATAATACTCTTGGCATTAATCTTTCTATTGTCACTTTCCAAAATGATGTTGCTGTCAAATTGACATGCGACCTGAACTAATTCAGCAATAGGATTTTCATGCTTTTTGGAAACATTCTCTACAATTACTTCTCTTTCCATGTTTTACCCTCTTCTTTTGGCATATATAACATACAATGGGAAATATAAATCATAAATCTATTTTTTTCAATAGTCTGACATAAAATTGTCTATTTCTCACAGATTGTTCACACATTTATATTTTTTTTTGAGCAATTTACCCCTAGACTTTTATCTACTTAAGCAGGTAACTCAAGAATACGTTTCCCGATGCTTCAAACATCGTTGTCGCATCGTCTTTACCCATCTTGTAGGTTTCGGATGTATCCGGATTGTAAAGAGTGACGTTTTTATTGTCATAACCCACAATCAATACAGCATTGTCACTGTCAACCATGCCCATAACCGGATTTCCGAGATTTACATAATAAAGCACTTCATCAAGCGTACAACCGGAAAGCTCAAGTACTGTAGCGTTATCAAGTCCTGTATCCAAGACCTCGGCAGCCGTTCTTCCCTGATTCATAAGCTCCGTAACACCGATTGTTACATCCTGGGTTGAAAGCATTGCGCTTACGCATTTAGCTATGGAATTTCCACCGTCTTCCTGATTACTGTATTCTACCGAAATTTCGCTCTTTTCCGTAGCCTTGCTTCGCTTCCATACATAGGCCATTTTATCGTCGAGAACGGTTCCCATGTTCTCATCCGCTGTTGTAATGGCAGTTGTCAGATTTGTAGAAACTAATATGACATCTCCCTTTGCGTATACGTAATAGCGGTCGTTTCTCTCAACATTGTCTATGGAAACAGTCTTACTGTCCGCATTCACAATCTCCTTCGGAGTGAGAAGCTTCGCTGTGCTTCCGTCCAAAGTATTTTCAGTGGAGATCATTACTCTTGTCTCATACACATCCGAGCTTGCAGTAGAAATTGTGACTATCTGGTCTGCATCTCCCTCTTTGTTCATGATGGTATCTTCCGTCGTCTCCACATACATGGTTCCGTTATTCATAACACGCTTAAGATACATCGTAAAATTATCTATCGTTATTCCCGACACATATATTCCTTCGCTGGAATATGTTTTCAGTACTTCACTGCTTTCAGAATCCACAATTTTAAGCTCATACATAGGAATCGTGTAGTTTCCGGCCGTATCTCTGTACAAATCCGTTTGTCTCACCATACCGTAAACCAGATCCTCTTTCACGAATCCGAGAGGAACAAGGTTTACTCCCGTGCTTTCTGAGTATTCCGTAGTCTCTTCCAACTCCATATTCATGAGATACATCGTTTCGGATCCGGTCTCATCCGATGCCCAGCTTATGTACTTCTGTGTATCGGAAACCACGTAGGTGCCTTCTTTAAGGTCGGTGACAAGCTCAGTGGTCTGAAGTGTATCAAGTGTGATTCTGTAAAGCTTCTCATTCATGATGAAGAAAACCACACCGGAATTGTTGACATACATGAGATTGCCTAAATCCTCTTTCAAAATCTGATAAGATTCCGTTGAAGGAACAAAGAGTTCTTCCTCAATTGTATTTGAGATTCTGTCGTAATGATAAACGCAAAGCCCCACCTGGCCCTCATGGTCACCGGCATTCATGTATCCGTAAACCACAAAATCGGCACTTCCCGTCTCGTCAACATTTATGATTTTTATGTCGTGTTCCAGATAGTTTTCGCCGGAGTCGAGCCCCTCGTATCCGTTGAAGCTGAAAACCATTGCAAACTGATTTGACGTGGCATTGTAAGACCAAAGCTCACCTTCCTGCACAAAGCAGATGGTGTCGCCTTTTTCGTTGGCGATGTATTCCACATCCTCGTCGCGAATTCCAAGAATAATGTTGTTTTCGAAAAGAGTTCCCTCATTGAGTCTGAATATCTCGCCCATCGTTCTGTCATAACTCAAAAGATAGATTCTTTCAGACGAATAGCGAACCCTAAACACTTCCTTCACGTTGTAGTACTCGTTCTGGGTACCTTCTGAAGTAGCCATAACCACGTAGTCGTATTCTAAAACATTGTAGGAATCATTTATCTCCTTGATATCGAGAACCGGGTCTGATATCACAGTGCTGTCGAAATCTCCCCATCCTACCTGCGCAAGTGTGGAATTGATGGTTACATGAGCAAGTGTACTGTTATCTGCCGACGAATCCGGCTCCATATATGTAGACAGATTCGCGAGCCTGCTGCTATCGAAAGTGCTGTCGTGGAATTCTTTCACAAAGTCAATGCATTCCTGAACGTGATTTGTATCCATCTCTATCAGGCGAACGTAGTAACTTGCGCTTGAACTACCGTTACTGATATTAAAGACAAGCGAGTACTCCTCACCGTCATCCAAAAGATTTTCCACCTTAAAATCTGCGGTAATAACACCTTCACCACCAACCTTTGCCTCTATCTCGCCACGGGCTATAAGTGTCTCAAGATCCAGGCTTCTTATCTCGTATGTAAATGAATGTATGTCCCAATCATTTGCAAAAATCTTTACCGGTATTACACGACTCTCCGGAACCAGCATCACATCGTCACGCATGTAACATCCGTTCATGTCGTCCACATATCCGTGAAGCTCGTTTACCTCTGTATTGTCCTCCGTGTAAAGCGTTATCCTTGGTAGTTTTGAATCCGGCATCTCCGCTGTCAGATCCTCATTTGTTTTATTTGTCAAACGGCCAAATATCATAAGTCCCAGCAAAAAAGTGAGTGCCAGAACCAAGGCCTTAATAATTCCTTTTTTCATAATTCAATTCCTATATATTTCAATGCTACATTTATTTTTTAAACGCAGATTGTTTTTGCATTTTTCCTTTTTATTTATAAGACGATTTTAGTCTCGTGATATTATAGCGCAAATCACTTGAAATAGTACATAGTGTATGCTATTTATTTCTTTGATATATAGCGGTAATCTGCATGTATGTCACAATGACAACATAATTAAAACACGAGGTAAAAGACATGCAAAAGAAATGGTGGCACAGCAAAACAGCTTATCAGATTTATCCGAAGAGTTTCATGGACTCAAACGGAGACGGAATAGGTGACCTTAAAGGTATCATAGGAAAGCTTGATTATCTTAAAAATCTTGGAATTGATATCATCTGGCTTTCTCCAATCTATTGTTCTCCTTTAGCCGACCAGGGCTACGACATTTCGGATTATTACAATATAGACCCAAGATTCGGAACCATGGAGGACATGGACCTTCTTCTAGCCGAAGCAAAAAAAAGAGACATGCACATTGTTATGGACCTTGTCGTAAACCACTGTTCCGATGAGCATGAGTGGTTCAAAAAAGCCTGTGAGGATCCGGACGGCCCTTACGGAAAATATTTCTATATATACGACCACAAGGATGGCGAAAAGCTCCCAAGCAACCTGAGAAGTTATTTTGGCGGTTCTGTATGGGAGCCGTTGCCTGGACATCCTGATAAGATATACTTCCACGCTTTCCACAAAAAACAGCCTGATTTGAATTGGGAAAATGAAGAAGTCCGAAAAGAAATCTATAAAATGATAAACTGGTGGCTCGACAAGGGACTTGCCGGTTTCAGAATTGACGCCATCATAAATATTAAGAAGGCTCTTCCTTTCAAGGATTATCCTGCCGACAGAGACGACAACATGTCATCCGTCGTAAATATGATAAAAGACGCAAAAGGCGTAGGCGAATTCTTAAACGAGATGGCAGATGAAACCTTCAGAAAGTACGACGCTTTTACCGTAGGTGAAGTATTTGATGTTAATGAGGAAGATCTTCCTAGATTTATTGGAGACACCGGATACTTCTCTTCAATGTTTGACTTCGAAGAGCATCTCATAAATGCCAGCTTCATGGGTGGATACATGGCAAAGCCTGTAACTCCTGAGCAGTACAAGGAAGCTATCTTCAGAGCCCATCTTCGCATGGAAAACAAAGGCTTCCTCTCAAACATCATAGAAAACCATGACGAGCCACGAGGTGTAAGCCACTACATCCCTGAGGGAGACGTTAACGATGTGAGCAAGAAAATGCTCGCAGGAGTTTATTTCTTTATGCCGGGTCTGCCTTTCATCTATCAGGGCCAGGAAATCGGAATGGAAAACAAAGTTTTTGAATCCATAGATGAAGTGGATGATATCGCGACTATCGACGATTACAAAGTGGCCTTGGAAGCAGGACTTAGCGAAGCTGAAGCTTTGAAAGCCGTATCAAGAGTGTCACGTGACAACGCAAGAACACCTTTCCAGTGGGATGACACAGCAAACGCCGGCTTTACTACAGGTAAGCCTTGGCTTGGTGTAAACAAAAACTACAAGAATATAAACGCCGCATCCCAGATAAACGACGAGAATTCTGTATTTGCTTTCTACAAGAAGATGATTGCCTTAAGAAACAGCGAGGAATACAGCGAGACTCTCGTTTACGGAAAGCTTGAACCAGTAATGGAGGATGTACATAACCTCCTTGCATACAAGAGAATCGGGGACAAAGAGCTTCTTATCATAGCGAACTACGATAAAGCGGAGAGAACCGTTACTCTTCCTTCGGGTTACGAGAGCTCAAACATTGTTCTCTCGAATTCATCCACTATAAATATAAGCGACAATAACATCACTCTTCCGGGATATGGATTTGCACTTGTAAGAAAATAGAGTTTTTGTGAGTAATTTTGCACTTTTTATTTTCATTGTCTGACATCTATTGTATAATAGCCACATAGCGCGATTGGTATGGTGGTTTTTATAGTGTTAAGGAGAGTAAAAAGTATGAAAAATTTAATTAAGAAGATGGCTCTTGCTGTCATCGCGTTGGCAGTAGTCGTTGTGCTTGCACCTGCAACTGCACAGGCTAAACTCACAGTTCCGTCAAGCATCGAGATGTATGCCGGCAATTCCGGATACATTTCCTTGGATGGTGTAAAGAGCATTAAAAAGATTACTGATATCAAATCTTCAGATAAAAGTGTAGTTTATGTGACTGAAAAATCCGCTTACACAAATGAATATGAAGGTCTTTCATACAAAGGCAAGGGTTCCTCTGGCAGTGGATCTTTATATCTATATGCACCGAAAACAGGAACAGCAACTGTATCTTTTAAAGTTAGCGGAAAATCATACTCAACAAAGGTTACTGTTTTAGCCTACTCAAATCCGCTTAAGTCTTTCAAGATTAACGGAAAGGAAGTTGCAAGCAAATTCAAAAAGTCATCTTATGTTAATGCAAAAAAACTAAAAAAGACCGTTAAGAACTTTAAGATTTCCGCAAAACCAGCTTCCGGATGGAAGATTACGAATATACGCTATTATGATAGCAAGGATTACTTATCTGCCTACATGTATGGAGATAATCTTTCAGGCAGAACACT
>JAILLZ010000178.1 GCA_024692885.1 Lachnospiraceae bacterium
TAGGAGCAATTCTCGCTTCTTGCAATATCATTAATCCCAATTTAAAATGAATTTATACAATAAATGTGGATGCATCAAGGATAGATATAAACAAAAAATAGATACAATCTATCAAGGAAGGAACAAAAATGCATAAAAACGGTTGTGTCCAGGTTGGCAATACAGACATGTATTACGTTGCATTTGGTAATGGAAAAAAGAATCTCGTAGTCTTACCGGGGTTATCAGATGGTTTGTGGACCGTAAAAGGTAAGGCATGGCTTTTGGCAGGCTCATACAGACGCTTCTTCAAGGATTATACAGTGTATATGTTCAGCAGAAAAAATGACCTTCCGGAGGGATATTCTATTAAAGAAATGGCGGATGATCAGGCTTTGGCAATGAAGAATTTGGGGATTGAAAAAACGATTGTCATGGGAGTGTCGCAAGGAGGAATGATTGCGCAGCTGTTGGCTTCAAATTATAATGAATTGGTAGAAAAGCTGATACTTGTTGTGACTGCACCGTATGCAAATGATACTGTAAAATCAGTTGTAACAAAATGGATTGAAATGACAAAAACATCTTCTCATACGGAGTTGATGCTTGATACAGCTGAAAAAGTATACACAAAGGAATTCAATGAAAAAAGCAAGATATATCTTCCTTTGGTGGCAGGATTTACCAAGCCAAAAAGCTATTACCGATTTTGCATAAATGCCTATGCCATTCTGAATTTTGATGCAAGGGATGATCTTCACAAAATAAAGTGTCCGACATACATTATGTACGGAAACCGTGATAACACTGTTGGAAATGATGCTCCTTATGAACTGAAAGCGGGCATTGAAAACAGCGAAATACTTATATTTGAAGGCTTGGGGCATGGCCTTTTTGAGGAAGACAAAGATTTTTACAATAAAGTTTTAGAGTTTTGTAATCGATAAAAAGTTTTATACACGCTTATCTTGAGGAGAAGGCTCATGAAACAAAAAACATTTCATTTTATTAATCTTGAAGAACTACAGTGCATTATTCCAAACATTTTAAATGATGATTACTACAAGAATGCGACCGGTGTTTTGATTCAGTTGCATAATCCAAGATTTGATATTGACGAGGATAAGCTTGTACTCATGCTAACGGAAGCTTTTCCTGACGCATGTGTTTCAGGTATAACTGCAGCAAATATAGCAGGAGAGGACTTTGACATAAGTAATTTTCCTGTTGAAATATCTTTTACGTTTTTTAATCATACCAGGTTAATCCAATATGATTTCGATTTATCCGGAACAACTTCATATATTGCCGGTCGTGAAATGAACGAGTACTTGGAAAAGATATCTGATTTGAAGTGCCTTCAGATTTTTTATGCTTCAAACAGTGCATCCATAAATACGTTTATGAAGGAGTTCAATCATCAAAAACTCGCAATTTTCGGTGTAAAGGCCGGAAGATGCATCACAAAAAAGAATACAGCCAAGGTGTACGGAAAAAAGGTTTACGTAAATGGAATAGTTGTGGTTGCGTTTGTCAGCGATTGTTTGAAGATTTACATGGATAATAATCTCGGATGGCAGCCAATCGGTGTGGAGATGGCTATCACAAAGACATCCGGAAACTCTATTATTTCTGAAATAGATAAAAAGCCTGCCATAGATATTTATACCAAGTATTTAAAAGTTGAACCGGACAAATACTTTGTGGAAAATGTTTGTGAGTTTCCGCTTGTGATTGAGCATGGAGATTTGAAAATAGCCAGGGTTCCTTCTGCCTATGATGATACCGGAGCGATATATCTTACATCGGATGTTTCTAAAGGAGACCACTTCAGATTGTCATATGCCGATAAAGATTTGTTGCATTCATTAACATGCCAGTCGGCTAATGAACTTGCAGATTATAAGCCTGAGGCGGTCTACATATTTGAGTGTGGAAACAGAATGAGATTTCTGAAAAGGGAATCGCTAAATGAAATATCACAGTACGACAAGTGCGGTGTTGAGCTTTTCTCAGCAGCCAGTTATGCAGAACTTTTTGTAACAAAAGATGGGTTTGGCGGTGATTTAAACAGCACTTTGGTTGCAATCGGATTAAAGGAAGATCCGGATGGAGAAGATGTTGTAGTATTGTCCAGGGACTACGAAAAGTGTGATGTAACGGTTAAAAAGACCGGTAGGGAAATTCCGTTTATAGAGAGAATTTTGGCCTTCCTGGAAAGCACCTCTCAGGAATTGGATGAGATGAACAAGGAGCTGGGGAAGATAGCTTACACAGACAGATTGACCAAGGTATGCAATCGATGGGAGCTTGAAAAAGAGATAGATGAGTACCTGGAGCTCAATCGCCAGGGCAAACCTTACGGCTTGCTTTTCCTTGATATAGATCATTTTAAACTAATAAATGACAACTATGGTCATGACGTGGGAGATATAACACTCCAGACTGTGGTAAATCTGGTTCGAGAAAAGCTTGATACCGGTCATGCTTTGGGACGCTGGGGCGGTGAGGAATTTGTTTACCTGGTTCCGGATGTTGACGAGAAATCGCTTTATGATTTTGCGGAGTCTATAAGAAAGAGTATAGATGAGATTTGCTTTATTCCGGTCAAGCATCTGACCATAAGCATCGGTGCCACAATGGCACGACCTGATGACACCCTGGAAACCTTTGTGAAGAGAGCGGATGACGCTGTTTATGAGGCAAAGGAAACCGGGCGCAACAAGGTTGTTGTGAGATAATATCAATAAATAATAACAGAGAGAGTCGGTTTTTCGGTTGTGGAAGTAAGTTCCGGGCATTCGCTCACAGGAACAAACCTGGCATCCGGAGAATCGACATCTTTTTTTATTACTGCAGTTCCGTCTCCCTTGAGGAAGGCTTCTATGTACTCTTCAATGGTGTTTATCTTGTACGGAAAAGCAACTCCGCCCATGGTTTTCTGGCTGAGCTGATGGATGTCGGAACCGCCGCTCATAAGGAAGTTGTGCTTTAGGCCGTACTGATAGCCAAGAGCGTTTTGGTAGTCCGGATTTCCGGCGTTGTAGCCCTCACATCCGTCAACATCATTTGGAGCAAGACGAATGGCAGAAAGGTAGTCTCTTTCTCTGTAAGGGTGAGCCTGTATGAGCATTCCACCTGCTTCATGAACCATTTTTAAAAGCTCACTTCTCGATACTTCCATTATTTCAGGATGTTTAAGCAACCATTCTTTATCTACGCCGTATATCAGGTATTCATCACCCTCGAAACAAAACTCTATTCCGAAAAAGACATTAAAATCTTTTCCTTCGGCTTCCTGTAGGGCATTTTCATATCCCTTGCAATACATATTCACTTTTTCTTCCCAAGGAAGATTTTTCGGAACAGCTGAGTTTCCGTTGAAAAAATGATCTGTCACAATCATTCCGCTGTAGCCCAGACGCATCATGTGCTCTATATATTCCCTTGCAGGGGTTTCCGAACAGGCACTGGCCTCTATTGTGTGAAGATGAGTTTCGTAGATGTATTCCATGGTGATTTCAACTCCGTGATGTTTATTGTTATATTGTATTGCCTTTTTTATTATATATTCAGTATGCATTTTATCAAATATAATTTTAAATGCTTTTATCGCAATCTTGTAATATAATTGTCCTAATTGTTACTGAGGGGAAGAACACAAACTTTAGAGAAACAACAGTAGTATTTGGATAAGGCATTAAGGAGGCAGGTATGAATACATTGGAAGCAATAAGCAAAAGAAGAAGTTACAGGGGAAAGTTTTTATCTACACCCGTTCCGCGAGAAGATTTGGTAAAGATAATGCAGGCTGGGCTTGATGCACCTTCGGGATGCAATAAACAGACCACGAGCCTTATAGCGATAGATGATCCTGAGATTCTAAAAGAGTTACATTCAGTAATAGATCCGCCTGTCGGAGAGACAGCTCCTGCGGCAATTTGTGTGCTTACACAGAGGATAATCGCATATCGCGACAAATGCTACGCGACTCACGATTATTCAGCGGCTATAGAGAATATGCTGCTTGCCATAGTTGAGTTGGGATACCAGAGTTGTTGGTACGAGGGGCATATCACGGACACCGACAAGATAAATGAAAAGACGGCGAAGATTTTAAAGGTTCCGGAGGGATACGAGCTGGTATGCTTCCTTCCTATAGGGGTAGCGGAGAGTGAACCGACAAATCC
>JAILLZ010000209.1 GCA_024692885.1 Lachnospiraceae bacterium
GCAAATAATAAGACACTGCACCAAGGATATTGTTTAACATGCTGTCTGAGTATATGTTTTCATCCAAAAACTCTCTCACATGCATTTTATTTTTAGTCTTAAAACGCAATCCCTTAAGGTCGAGCTTGCGTGTGTCTTTGAGTAACTCCTCAAAATCTTCCACCGACATTGGTTTATAGAAATAGTAGCCCTGCATGTAACGGCATCCCAAATCTTTTAGAAAAGCCACCTGCTGTTTTGTTTCTACACCTTCAACTATTATAGGAAGTGCCATAGTCATGGATATATTAATAATAGACTCAAGTATGCTCATGGACTTCTTTTCGTCTTCCTTGTTCATCTTGAGGAACTGCGCATCAATCTTAATTATGTCCATGTCGATATGTCTAAGCATATTAAGCGAAGAATATCCACTACCGAAATCATCCATAAGCACGGAGAATCCGGCACTTCGAAGGTCATAAACCACCTTTTCCACAGTATCCATATCCTGAGCGTATGCTGTCTCGGTAATCTCAATCTTAAGAAGTGATGGTGGCAGTTTGAATCTGTCAACAAGTTCCTTGAAAGCGGCAGGAACATCTATGTTGTATATATCCACTCTGGAAACATTTACGGAAACAGGTACCGGCGAATAGCCTTCATCTATCATTTTCCTTAGCCATTCGCAAACCTTTTCCCAAATATATTCATCAAGTGTCGTGACAAATCCATAGTTTTCAAGCACCGGAATAAAATATCCCGGAGAGACAAAACTTCCGTCACTGTTTTGCCATCTGGCAAGAGCTTCCGCACCTACTACTGTTCCCTTTGATGCCCTGCACTGAGGCTGCAAGTAGAATTTTATATGCCCCTCCTCAAGCGCCTGATGGAAATCAAACAGAACCCTGTATTCCTCCTCTGCACGGTCCAGCATGCTCTTGTCGTAGTATACGATTCGATTGTTAACGCTCTTTTTTGCTCTTCCCAATGCAATCTCGGCTTTGTCATAGAGATCCATGATATCTTCATCATTACTCTCTACTTTGCACACACCGAAAGCGGGCATAAACCCAACCTGGTTGCCCTGCTGTGATACCAGCCTTTTTATCTGGTCGTAAATTCTCTCTATTCTCTTTTCATCATATTGGATTAAAATACAGAAATTGTCCTGCATCATATAGCATGCAAGAGCATTTGACGATTTTTCGACCATCTGAAGAACGTTGCCAATCTGCATCAGAACATAATCGCCGGTCGATCTTCCGTACCAATCATTGAACAATTTGAAGTGCTCTATATCCATGGACACAACAGCCCACTGAGTTTTTGCGCCACTCTCAAGCTTTTCCCCGGCAAGCTTAAAAAAATCTTTAGAATATCTTAAGCCGGTGATATCGTCTATCCCCGAAGGATCCATATATTCTCTAAGCTTTTCAGCTGCGTTTTTAACAAAAAAGCTTCCCAATAAATCTCTGGCCATAATAATACCTTCTGTACAAATATTATGTGTCAAATTTACCATATTTTAGTATTTATGTACAGAAGGTATTATGCATCTTACCCTAATTATTATTCTTATTATTTGTGTTTTAATTCATATTTAACAAAGGCAAATCGTCTGCTGTCCGGATTCCACGAATTGACATTGATAGATCCCTGTCCTCCGAAGAATTCCAGAATCACATGATCGTTTCCACCGTCAGCATCCATAAGTGAAAGACTTACATCCATATTCGGAAGATGCTCGTTAGGGTCAAGTCCGTCTTTGCTGTATGAAAGATATACAATCTTATTTCCATCCGGCGAGTAATGACCGAACCAGTTGTTTTTCTCCGTAAAGGTAAGCTGTGTCTGTTCGCTTCCGTCTCTTCTCATGCGCCAGTTCTGCATAAGCCCGGTTCTGGTGCTGATAAAAAGAATGTGTTCTCCGTCAGGTGAGTACTCCGGTCCGTCATTGAACCCGGCATTTTCCGTTAGCTGTCTCTCCTCTCCGCCCTCATCGGAAATTGCATAAATATCCACATGGAAGTTTTCTGCATCTCCTCTGAATGCGCAGTATGCAAGTTCTTTTCCGTCCGGTGACCATCCGTGCAAGAAGCTTGGAGCATTTTTCGTGATTAGTCTTGGCTCTCCTCCTTCTATCGGGAAGATATAAACCTGCGACATCCAACTTCCCTTCGGCGAGTGACTTACGGCTATCTCGCTTCCGTCGGCTTTAATCACGTGATCGTTATTGCAGTTGTCGCAGATTCCCGATTCCAGCTTTTCTTCTTCGCCTGTAGATATCCTGTACTTATAAATATATCCTTCTGAATTGTAGAAAATATAGTCGTCATCCTTCTGGTACCAGTTTGGGGCCTCTATCACTCTGTCAAAACGCTTAAGTTCTGTAACCTTTCCGGTCGTGGTATCCATCACACAGAGGATACTGACAGAGTTTTCTCTCTCGTTTTTCCACATATTCATGCGTCCCGCTACGCGGTCAACAGCATCGAGGAAATCTCCGTCACTGCCATCCTGATCTAAAATCTGTATTATTTCTTTTGCTCTCGCAAACTGGAAGCAGGCAGGACAATCCACGTCTCCCGTACCGATTTCCACCTCGTCATATACGCCGTCTGTCTTTTTGACATCCTTGTAGTGGAGAAGCTTTACCTTATCCTCATATTTCCAAAGGAATTCCTCAGGGTCCGTTCCTCCGTACAAAAGCCAACCGATATCAGGCTCGGCATAAACGTTTTTACCGGTATTTTTAATAAGCCACTCATAGGCAGAAATACCGTCAATCTGTGCTTCGCTCTCTTCTTTTCCGTTGTGAATCAAAAGTTCTATTCCGGCTTTTGCAAACTCATCTCCTGCCTCGCTGATGTATGGTGCAAGTCCTTCATAAGCTTCCTTCGCCTCAAATTTTGGACAAGGCAAAACAACATGCTTTATGCCATACTGCTTTGCAAGCGGGATAATCCTCTCTGCATCATCATAAATATCCGGTGTGAAAACATGAACGGAATCTGTGAGAACACCGTATTTTTTCAACAATGGTTCATTCTCCTTAAAGTCCTCCGGTGTCCATGTGAACCTCTTCAACTCCGGAATCGGGTCAAGCACAAGACAAGGCTCCATATATCTTAAGCCGGCCTTAGTTATTCTTTTCAAAAAATTCTCTTTATCGTCAAGGAAGCTTGGATTAAGCCCCCACATCTGCGCTCCGAATCTCATATTTTACCTTCTCCTTATTATCACATGTCCACCATCTGAGAGAGTTCCTCTACGGTAAGAGCCGCAGGTCTCTCGCATGTGGATTTGATTTCAATAACCTGCTTCGTCTCGCTGCTCTTCATCATCTGGCTTATAATATCAAGTACATGATATGCCATTTCTTTGCTTGCTCTGTTCTTTTTGCCAGCCTCAATGGAAAGTGCCATCTCTGCAGGTCCTATTCCTCTGTGTTCACCGACAATAGGCGAGTTGTTTTTCAAAATCTCTGCAGGCGCCGGAGTCCAATCTGTAGGGGAAGGTCTGTACTCAACCTCGCCACCAAAATCATTTGCACAGGAAAGCTTTAAGATTCCCTTTGTTCCGTACACAAGGAAGAACGGATCGTCCATAAGATTGCTGTCTCCGTTCATGGAAATGGTTCCCGTCATTCCGTTTTCCATATTTACCAAAGCATATATCTGGCTCTCGTTGTCGTATTTGTATGGCTTTCCGAAATCCGGTGACATAGGTGCGCAGTTTATTCTATCTACCGCCTTATTTTTCACTACAGAATAAATATCCTTTGCCGGTCCGAAAAGTGCAACCATGGCAGTGAGATAATAAACACCGTAGTCATATGCAAAACCACCGCCCGGAAGTCTCAAAAATTCAAAAAGGCTTGCCATAAAATCCAGGTTTCTGTTTATGTTCATGGAAAACGAAATCGGCTCTCCGATGAGTCCATCATCAATAGCTTTTCTTGCAGTCTGATATGCTGCGCCCATGAAGGTATCCGGTGCAGCGCCAAAATATAACCCCTTCTCATCCGCAAGCTTCATAACTTTCTCAGCTTCCTCAAGTGTTGCAGTCATTGTCTTCTCGGTGTAAACATTCTTTCCGGCCTTTAAAGCCTGCTCTATAAGTGTTGCATGTATAGGTGTAGGAACGAGAACGACTACTATATCTATTGCAGGATCTGCCAACAGTTCTTCATTGGTCATAGCCTTTATTCCAAACTGTTCAGCTCTCTTTTTTGCATTCTCAATATTTGCGTCAGAGCATCCCACAACCTCAATGTTTTTGTAGAATTTTGTCATATTTGTGAGATACTGCTCACTGATTCTTCCGCATCCGATTACTCCTACTTTTTTCATTTAAAAACCTCCGCTTTGTCATTCTTTTTGTATTTCTTAATGTCCTCTTTTAGGACTCCTCTTCGCTTCAATA
>JAILLZ010000215.1 GCA_024692885.1 Lachnospiraceae bacterium
CTCTTACGCGTTTATAAAGCTTTTTTCCGTTTCCCATAACATTTCCTCCTCGTAGGGATTTCTTCCCTAAATTATAGCACTATTCATATCTCAATGCATCTATAGGATTCATTTTGGCTGCATGTTTTGCCGGGGAGTATCCGAAAATGACTCCTATTGCCATAGAGAAAAGAACGGAGATATAGATACTTGAAATGGAAATTTCAGTGGAGTATCCAAGCGCATGTGTGCCCAAACTTCCAATTACAAGTCCAAATCCGATTCCTATTATTCCACCTATAAGGCAGATTATTATGGCTTCACTGATAAACTGGAACAAAATCATGGAGTCCTGCGCACCCAGGGCTTTTCTTGTTCCAATCTCCTTGGTTCTCTCGGTTATTGAAACCGTCATGATGTTCATAACACCGATTCCACCAACTATAAGTGCTATTGCTGCTATAAGCGCCACGGCAAGAGTCATGGTTTTCATCTCGTTTGACGCTTCTTTTATCATCGACTCGTTGCTGTAACAGCTGACCAAAAATTTATCGCCAAGCTGAGCGCTAATTTCACCGGTAAGATATGCCTGAATATCGTTACCCAGCTCCGTAGCATTTTCTCCCTCTTTTGCAAGTACCGTGAAATAGTACACGGACTTATCGTGTGATATATTCCATGCAGTTGCCAACGGAATGTAAATCTCCGATGTTTGTGATCCACTGTACCCGTAAAATTCATTGTCTGTGTCATCCGGCTTGTAAACACCGACTATTGTGAAATCAATGTATTCATCATTGAGATTAATCTCTATTTCTTTTCCGGTCGCATTAGCTACGTCGTAATCATCCCCATAAAGTTTCCGCAACATTTTTGATGAAACAATCGCAGTGTGTAAACCTTTTTCATATGCATACTGTGAAAAAAAGTTTCCCGCTTCAAGCTTTGTTTTTTGCACGACGAAATACCCTGCACTCACTCCATTCAGGCTGACCTCTGCGGTCTTATTTTTATTTCTTACGGTTCCGTCTCCTACATTTCCTTCTACAGATATGGCTTCTATCCTTTCCGGAAACTGCTCAGCAACTTTTTTTATCGTTTCAGGCTTGATTTTCATTTGTTCATATTCAGCCTCGCTGAGTTCCGCGTTCCAGTCTATTTGCTCTATTCCCACCGAGATGTTTTTTGCTCCGTAACTCTGAAGCTGATCCATAACGCTTTTTGTAAGGGAGTTTCCCAGTGTCATTATGGCGATAACCGAAGCGACTCCGATAATAATACCAAGCATGGTGAGAAATGATCTTAACTTGTTTGCCTTTATACTGAGAAGCGCAAGTTTACAATTTTCAAATAACAATTTTATGCCACTCCTTTACCATCTTTTCTGACTTCGTGAATTATGTTTCCATCACTGAGTGTCACTATTCTCGGGGTCTCATCTGCCAACTCCTTAGAATGTGTTATAAGGACAATGGTCTTTCCCTGCTCCTCATGAAGCTTGTGGAAAATATCCATGACCATTCTTCCTGTTCCCGAATCAAGGGCTCCCGTCGGCTCGTCTGCAAGTATGATATCCGGGTCGTTTGCCATTGCTCTGGCTATTGCTACTCTCTGTTTTTGTCCTCCCGAAAGCTCGTCCGGATTGTGTTTCATCCTATCTTCCATACCAACCATCTCCAAAAGCTCCATGGCTCTCTCTTTTCTTTTGGCCGGCGACAAACCCGCATACAACATTGGCATTTCCACGTTTCCCAACGCACTTGTTCTCGCTATGAGGTTGTACGTCTGAAAAACAAAACCTATATGCTTGTTTCTAAGTATTGCAAGCTCCTTGTTTTTGGCAGTTCCAATGTCTTTGCCATCAAGGAAGTATGTGCCGGATGTCGGTCTATCCAGTATTCCCATAATGTTCATCAGAGTACTCTTTCCTGAACCCGACTGTCCGACAATGGATAAAAATTCACCTTTTTCAATATCAAGGTTGATGCCGTGCAAAATTTCAAGTTCATTCGGAGTCCCAATGTAATAGCTTTTCCTTATATCTTTTATGCTAAGTAAGATGTCGTTGTTCATCCTCTAAACTCCTATTCAATTACAATTCCGCCTGCTGCATCCATTCCGTCCAATGCCGCATCACCTTCGCCGCTTAAATCTTCAACAACATTCATTCCCTCAGTAAGTGTTGAGGAGGTAATCTCGGTGTAATACTCGTTTTCCATACCGGTTTCTATCGTTATGTCCTCTGTTGTTCCATCATCATTCATAACGGTTACATAACTGCTTCCGTCCTCTGCAAGCTTTATTGTTGCCGACGGCACTGCCAAAACGTTCTCCGCACTTTCTATAATGAAAGTCATCTTTGCTGTCATTCCAAGTCTGAGAACATCATTTGTTCCTTCTATATCAACATCAACTCTGTAAGTTGCTCTGCTCTTTGATACAGATGCGGTAGAAGATTCTCCCTCGGAACTTGTCGAACTGTTTTTGGTAGGTGTAGGGGAGACGAAAGTGACTGTACCTTGGAGAATCTCTTCGCCTGTTGCATCTGTTTTTATTTGAACTCTCTGACCACACTGAACCTTGCTGATTTCAGCTTCATCGATATCACATGTGGCTTTGAGGTGGTTCACGTCATCTATAACAACCGAATCAGCTCCGGAATCCATAACACCAACTTTGATATTGATATTAGTAACGGTTCCGTCCTGTGTGGCATAAACTACTGCCTTCGCCAACTCTTCCTCGTTTTTCTTGTTTTCCTGCTCTTTTGTAAGAGCCTCACTCTCAGCGCTGATTGCTGCAGACTTTACTGCATTAGCCTGAGATTCAACTGTATTTCCCGCTGTCTTATTGGCAGTGTCCACTGCTGCCTGCGCACTTACAACAGCTTTAGATGTAGTATCTATTCCTGCATTTGCCTCTGCCAACGCACTCTCTGCATCTTCTCTTGCCTTGGTGGCTGCTGCATATTTTGCTTTTAGTTCCTCTATCTTTTTCTCGTCGTCATCTTTCTCTTTTGCCTTATCAAGCTTCTTCTTAGCTTCGTTCTCTGCACTCTTTGCGCTTTCGAGATTCTGCTCTGCGCTCTGCTTTATCCAAATGGCATTCTGTGCATCTGACTGTGCCTGTGTAAGATTTCTGTTTGCCTCATCTATATCCGACTGAGCTGTAGATTTTGCATTCTCATACTCTCTTGCCGCATCAGCTTTTTCCAAAGCTTTGCTCTGCTCCGCAAGAGCTGCTTCCTTTTTCTTGTATTCCATCTGTTCTTCAAAAGCAGTCATGTCCAATCTGTAAAGAGGATCTCCCTTTTTAACAACATCTCCGATTTTTACATAGATTTCAGCCACAGGATATTTTTCTTCGGTTGTTGATGCGACTGAGCTTTCTTCCGCACTTATCAATGCACCGGTGGCACTCAGTGTTTTCTCAAGATTTTCAACTGTAACCGGCACTGTCGAAACAGTAACTTCCTCCTCGATGTTTTTAGCGCCTACGGATGTAGCTACCCCAAATCCGCCCGCAACCGACAAAACCAATGCTGCTGCGATAATAACTGCTGCTATTTTCTTATGTGATTTGATTTTTTCTTTTAACTTCATAATTTCCCTCCGTCTCTTCAATTCGTCACCAATTATGCAAATCAAATCTAAAGAAATTCGTATTTAAATTCTAAAGAAATCTAAAACCGTATCAAAAAGGCGGACGAAACGCGGTTTTATGATATTATATAGATAGCTTTTTAACTTAGTTTTTACGGAGAGTAATATGAGTACACAGACAATTCTTGTAGCAGATGATAATGAGGAAATCTTAAACATTTTGGAGATACTTCTTGAGAGCGAAGGCTATCAGGTAATTCTCGCATCCAACGGTGATGAGGTGTTGGAGAAGATTAACGATAAAATAGACCTTGTCATTCTCGATATAATGATGCCCGGCAAATCCGGACTTGAAGTATGCAAAGAAATAAGAGAAAAATATCAGATGCCAATCCTGTTTCTCACAGCCAAGAGCAGCGACTCGGACAAATCTCTGGGCCTTCTCATCGGCGGAGACGATTATCTTGTCAAACCTTTTTCTCATGCCGAACTCACTGCGAGAGTCAAATCTCTTCTCAGAAGATACTATGTATATAGAGGAAAAGAGAATGCAGCCAACGATGATTTTTTCACCTATGACATCTTCAGTGTTGCAAAGGACAGAAACGAAATCCTCATGAAAAACGATAAAGGCGAGGATGTTCCGGTTGACATTTCAGAACTCGAATACCAAATTTTCAAGCTGATGATACAGAGTCCCGGACGTATTTTCCCTGCTCAGCTTATTTATGAAAGCATCTGGAACGAACCTTATTATTACAACTCAAATGCCACAATAATGGTACACATTAGAAACATTAGAACAAAGATAGAGACCGACCCTTCAAACCCGACTCACCTTCTCACAGTATGGGGAAAGGGATATAAACTGCAATGATA
>JAILLZ010000039.1 GCA_024692885.1 Lachnospiraceae bacterium
TGTGATAGAAGAGAGTGACAACATCGAGGATGTCCGCAAGGCTGCGGAGCTGCTTGTGAAGTTGGCTGAGTACAAGCCACTTGCCAAGGTGGAGGAGCTTGAAGAGGTCAATCTTAACCAGATTGACAATGTACTCAGCAATACGGTTCCAAAATCAGAAGAGAAAAGGGAAGCACGGCAGGGGGAACAGGAACGATTGGAGGAACTGCAGCGCATCGAGGAAGAAGAACGAAAGCGCAGGGCGAGAGGGGAACGCCCATCACTTCGGGCGAGACTTGCGGTCAAGAAAGCGATAGTAGCTGCAAACAGTGCAGTCCCCCAAAGAGAAACACAGCGACAGGTGCAAAATGAGCCGATAAAATCGCATATTGAATTGTAATAGTGCTTTTATTGGAATGGAATATTTTCAACATGAGATCAGGATGGGGCAATGTTCCTTGTTCTGGTCTCTTTTTTATTGTGACAAAGATGATAAAGATCTTCTTTCTCTGTTCG
The DNA here is from genome assembly GCA_024692885.1 of Lachnospiraceae bacterium. Taxonomy (GTDB): domain Bacteria; phylum Bacillota; class Clostridia; order Lachnospirales; family Lachnospiraceae; genus JAILHT01. Next base: position 496 of record JAILLZ010000039.1, read on the forward strand.
CAAATACTTGATATCAAGAAATTGCGAAAACATCTTGATAACTTGCAAGCGCTCTGTTAGAATATATAGTGTGTTATCGTGCTTATTTACAGGTAATGGAGGCAATTTGATGGCAGTATCTTACGACAGATTATGGAAATTGTTGATAGACAAAAAAATGAGCAAAGTTGAGCTTAGAAAAAAAGCAGACATTGCGCCTAATACACTTACAAAATTGAATAGGGATGAAGAGGTATCCATGACAATATTATGTAAAATATGTCATGTGCTCGGAACAGATTTTGGAGATATAGTTGAATATATTGACGAAGATAAATAGGTTATAAGGAGGCGGGCTTATGCCGTCATTAAATTGGATTGGAAAAGATAAGGTACTTAACCATCATAACGAGGTGCCATTCCGAGTTTTGGAAAAGAAGTATAGTTACGGAGATGAAAATGCTGAGAACATGATTATTCATGGGGATAATCTTGAGGCATTGAAGTCTTTGTTGCCTAAGTATGAGGGGAAAATTAAATGTATATATATAGATCCTCCATATAACACAGGAAACGAAGGTTGGGTTTATAACGATAATGTTAATGACCCTCGGATAATAAAGTGGCTTGGAGAAATTGTTGGTAAAGATGGAGAAGATTTATCTAGGCATGATAAATGGCTGTGTATGATGTACCCACGGCTTAGGTTATTGCACAAATTACTATCTCCCAAAGGGGCGATTTTTATTAGCATAGACGATAACGAACAAGCTTTCCTGAAACTTTTATGTGATGAAATATTTGGAGCATCTCATTTTATTGCCCAGGCAGTGTGGAAGAGAAGAGCATCTTCAGCAATGGCTTATAGAAATGTCTCAATAGATCATGAGTATGTATTAGTCTATGGGAAAGAGGAGACGGATTCTTTTTATGGAATTAAAAAAGACTATAAGGGTTATTCAAATCCAGATAATGATCCGAGGGGACCTTGGACCACGGGAGATTTAACTGTAGGAATGACAGCAGAGATGCGTCCAAATCAGTATTACGATCTTGTAGATCCTAAAACCGGAAATATTTATAAACCTAGCGCAAGTAGAGTATGGTCTTATATCCCTGAATCAATGGATATTTTGATAAAAGAGAACAGAATAGTTTTTCCTAAGTCGATTGATAAGAGACCAATGAAAAAGAGATTTTTATCTGAACTAAAATCCGATCAGAATCCGATGTCAACTTGGATGACCGAAGTGGGTTTAAACACAGAGGGAGCAAAAGCAATAAAGCAAATTTTTGGTGAAGCAGTATTTCCATATTCAAAACCTAAGTCTTTAATTGAGTTTTTGGCATCTCAGATTATGGATGATGGAGATATTATGTTAGATAGTTTCGCAGGATCAGGAACAACGGCTCATGCTGTTCTTTCCATGAATCAAAAGGATCATAAGAATAGAAAGTTTATACTAATAGAAATGCTTGATTATGCAGAAAATATTACCGCCGAGCGAATTCGTAGGGTTATATCTGGACATGATGTGGAGGAGACAGGTGGAGGATTTAGTTTCTATGAGCTAGGAGAACAATTACTACTTTCCAATGGAGACTTAAATCCAAAAATAAATGATGAAGTAATAAGAGAATATATTTGGTATATGGAGACTAGAAGTGCATATTTGAAATCATCTGTAGATGAGAATGCATCATTTCTTGGAATTCACAATGATACCGCTTATTATTTCGCTTATGAAAAAGATAGGCAGACTGTTTTGGATAATGATTTCTTAAAAACCATAAAAACCAGGGCAGATGCATATGTTATTTATGCTGATACCTGCAATTTATCAGATACTAAGATGAACAAATATAACATTACTTTTAAGAA
>JAILLZ010000064.1 GCA_024692885.1 Lachnospiraceae bacterium
GATACATCTTTTTCTTCGACAAGATAAATCTTTTCGTCTTCACTATCCCAAACATCGTTCAAGCCAATATTTGCCAAATATACTTTTCCGGCATATTCTTTTCCGGGATAAAAGAACAATCCTGCTTTAGGTATACCGATAGTAACTGTATAATCTGCTTTTACTGCAATTCCTCTGACAGTTCCGTTATCTGAATCAATTCCGGACGGTACATCCACAGCTACAACCTTTTTACCATTGCTATTTATTAGTTCTATGACTTTGCTGAAAGCACCTCCGACATCTCTTGTAAGTCCGATTCCAAAGATTGCATCGACAAATAGATCATAGTTATCCGTTTCAAGCTTATTAAAATCCATAAACCTAATGCCAAGCTTTTTTGCAATCTCAATCTGTCTCATGCATTCATAGCTTATCTTTAAAGGATTTCCAATCATGCTTACAGAGACATCATATCCGTCTACAAACAGTAGTCTTGCAACCGCAATTCCGTCGCCTCCGTTGTTACCATATCCGCTAAAAACATGTATTCTTTTGAGTCCGACGCATTCATCTTCAATGATTTCCTTCACGTGAGATGCAGCATTTTCCATTAGGGCAAGTGATGAAACACCAATTTCATCTATCCATCTTTTTTCGATTTTCTTCATTTCAGAGGCTTTGACTACTCTAATCATTTAATCTCCCTGTACAAAAAAGCAGAGGATCACTCCTCTGCTTTATCTTCCTTTTTTTCTTTCACATCAAGAGCAATATCCATGTTTTCAACATCAAATATATCCATGACATCAGGACCTAATATATCGTGCATATATGAATACATTTCCCTGTTGATTATCTCTCTGTTTTGTTTCTTGATAATGTTTTTCTTAAGATCTATACGAACCTGAACTATCCACTCGGCTATTTCTTTTATAACCTCGGAATTATCACGCAAAGCGTCATAACAATAGTTCATACTCTCAAGCATCAAATTGAAATTTACCGACTGAATCTCTCTCGGAATTTCGAGAAGCTCGTCTTCATCAGCCTCTATCTTGGCATTTGTCTCCTCTATTAGGCGTTTGCTTTCTTCAAGTTTCTTTTCCGAAAGCTCTCCTTCCGATTCCACCTCGGTACCTTCCATGTTGTTAACAATATTTCCCATAAGTTTGGTTTTGAGCTTTTTCAGTTCCTTTACTTCCTGGTTAAGCTTGCCCTGTCTTTGTAAAAGAGCATTCAGCTCCTCCTCAATGGGAACGATGTTATCAGGTTTTCCGTTTAATGCAAATAGTCTGTGCCACTTCTGGTCAAGGACCAAAATCGGTATTTTTTTACCTTCAAGAGCACTTTTAAAATCTTTATCTGCCATAATTATGCCTTATCTTGTCTGACAATATTATATGATAATCTCATAAGACTCTCTGAAAGGTGAACATTCTCAACGATCAGAGTTTTGTCTTCATGATCGATGTCAACATTTGCAAAATTCCAAAAAGCTTTTACTCCAAGGTCAATGAGCTGTAATGAGGACTTAACCGCAGCTTCCTTAGGCAAAGTCAAAGCTGCTATATCAACCTTGTTGTTTTTTACAAAGTCTTCAAGCTCGTTGTAATCGTAAATTTTAATGCCACGAATACTTTTTCCGATGAGATCGGGATTAACATCAAATAATGCAATAATATTAAATCCTATTCTCTCGAAATTTATATAATTGGCAATGGCCTGTCCGACGTTTCCGGCTCCAATGATTATAATGTTATGTACAACATTTAATCCGAGTATCTTTCCGATTTCTTCATAAAGGTATTTTACATTATATCCATAACCCTGCTGACCAAATCCGCCGAAGTTATTTAAATCCTGTCTTATCTGTGAGGCAGTCACATGCATCAGCACACTTAAATCGTAAGATGATATGCGTTCCACCCCTTTATCAATAAGGTCTCCCAAATAACGATAATATCTCGGCATTCTTCTGATGACCGCTTTTGATATTTCTTTATCCAATGTCCCATTCTCCTTTGTATTTAATTATAAAGCCAATACAAAGCTCCGAAACAATTATAGAAATATGTTAAAGAATTGTCAATGTTGATTCCCATTGTTCGTAAAGCTCTGCAAGTTTAGAATCAATTTCAGATATTTTAGCGCCGAGTTCATTTAGTTTTGCAGAATTGCTGGCATATTCAGGATTCATAAGGTCTTCCTCCAATGCCGACTTATCTGCTTCCAATTTATAAATTTCCTCTTCGAATTTCTTAACTTGATTCTCAAGTTTTTTTATTCTTGCTTTATCCTCTTTTTGCTTTTGGTAGTTAATTCTACTCTCATCTTTTGAAGAAACCGTGTCTGAATCGCCGGAGATTCCGGATTCTATGGCATCTTCAGCAAGATTCATTTGTATATCACGTTTTTCGAGATAATAGTTATAGTTTCCCGCGTAGCTGATTACCTGATGCTTTGTAAGCTCCATGATACGGCTTGCCGTACGATTCACGAAATATCTGTCATGGCTTACATACAAAACAGTTCCGGTATATTCATTTAACGCATCTTCAAGTATTTCTTTTGAAACGATATCCAAGTGGTTTGTAGGCTCGTCCAAAATCAAAAAGTTTGCCTTTGAAAGCATGAGTTTTGCGAGAGACAGTCTGCCTCTTTCACCACCACTCAAATCCGAAACTCTCTTGTATACGTCATCCTCGGTAAAAAGAAACGCTGCAAGAACATTTCTTACCTTGGTATTGTTCATGTCGGGATGTTCATCGGATATCTCTTCAAACAATGTTTTATCCATATGCAAAACCTGATGTTCCTGATCGTAATATCCAATCTCGACATTTGTTCCAAGCTTAACCGAACCTTCGTCCGCGTCCAAAAGACCGTTAATTATCTTTAGAATCGTGGTCTTTCCGGTACCGTTTTCGCCGATAAGTGCAACTTTTTCTCCGCGTTTTATATCGAAAGAGACATTTTCAAACAGTCTGTTGTCTTCAAACGCCTTTCCAAGGTTCTCAATAAAAAGCACATCGTTGCCACTAACACATGAAGGTTCCAGCTTGATGCGTATATCAGTGTTTTCCTCCACAGGTTTATCCAATCTGTCAATCTTATCCAGCATTTTTTCGCGGGATTCAGCTCGCTTTATGGATTTTTCTCTGTTAAAGGATTTCAGTTTCTCTATAACAGCCTCTTCGTGTTCTATTACTTTCTGCTGATTAAGATAAGCCTTCATTTCTG
>JAILLZ010000114.1 GCA_024692885.1 Lachnospiraceae bacterium
ATGCCTAAAAATGAAATATGTCATGTGGATACAGAAATGTCAGGACTTTTCATTGAATTTTCCGGTGCAACCATCAATGTTTCTCCTTCTACATCTATGGAACTCCTAAGCAGGACCCTCTTGGCCGTGAAAGAGGCTTTATCATGACACTGGACTTATCTGCTATTAACGAGATTTATATCGCCTGTGGCTATACGGATTATCCGAGAAGAATTATTATTCGAGAAGTTATAGAAAAACACTGATAATCTCTGCGCTTATTATAATTCTTCTCAGATAACAATCTATTTCTTTTTTAGGAAATCCGGAATATCCTTTTTGGATTCCTTCAACTCGATTTTGCTTCCAAACCAAGTATCATTCCATTCTTTCAGCTTCTTGTCTATAGAATCCTGCGACATTTCTGCATAGATTTGGGTGGTCTGAACCGACACGTGACCTAATATATTTCTTATCGTCACGATATCGACTCCGGCCTCCAGTAAATGGCATGCTGTACTATGTCTCATGGAATGAGGTGGATAGCTGTCCTTCAGAAACAAGTCGGGATGTTTTCCTTTTGCAATGGCAACATACTTTTTATATATGCCTTCAATGCAAGATACTGTCATGAGTTCATGTGTCTGACTTGAAAAAACATGCCTTCCGGGATAGTTTTCTATATGCCTGTGCCTTATGTACTTTTGCACAGTTCCCGCAAGTGCCAGGGAAATACCTACTTGACGGGTCTTTGAACCTTTTCCAAGCAATGTAACAGATGCGCTTTTGCCATTTATATGAAGATTAGAAACTGTGAAGTTGCATATTTCTTGTCCTCTAGCACCTGTTGCATACATAAATGAAAGCAGAACTTTATCCCTCAGACCAGTTTCATATCTTTCATCAGGAAGCGACAATAGTATTTTTATTTCTTCCCTTGAAAAGACAGCTCTTTCCTTTTTACTCCCACGCTTTATCGGTATTTTTATAATAGAACTTCTGAATATGGATGCGGCATCAAAATCTCTATTTTGTGCATACTCCGAAAATGCTGAAAGCGCTGATAAACGCTGGTTTCTGGTAACCGGTTTGCATTGTCGTTCTTTCTCAAGCCAGTTAAAGAATTCTAACAATGTATCATAATCTAAGCTTGAGAACCTAATATCGTCAGCATCTATTCCCTTGGCATCCCGCATGAACCGAAGTAGAAGCATAAAGCTTTGCTTGTAGGATTCAATGGTGTTCTGGCTAAGGCCGCGGCTATAGGGCAGGTATATCTCGAAATAATCTTCCAGTAATGACATAAACTCTATTTTTCGCCTACTCATATATGATCACCTCCGGAAACAATTCCCCAGAATAATCATCAAACTTTGTAAGCGTATCCTCAAAGTAAGTTCCACTGTATTTAAGATATTTTTCCGTCTCGTAAAGGCTGTCGTGCCCTAAATATGTAGATAGAAACGGAACAGACTCGCTGGCTTTAATTCCACTACGCTCATTTTTATCAAAACTTCTTACCGCAAACGAATGCCTAAAACAGTGAAGACAGGCGCTACGTCCGTGCTCGGTCTGATTTTTGCAGCGTATACCAGCATTTTCTCGGATAATCCTAAAATAATTTCCGACACTACTGGATGAAATATGACTATTAACGTCATCCGCTGGAAATAGATATGCATCTGAATCATTCAGTATCCCCATGCCAATACAGTACCTGTAAATGATTTCTGCCAAATCTTCTTCAAAGGGAATCAACCGCTGCTTGTATTTTTTTGTAACCCTAAGAACAATCAGGTTTCTTTCAAAATCCAGGTCTCCTACCTTAATACATACTGTTTCTCCAACACGTAATCCACAGCAGTATAACAAACGCAGTATCAATGGCATTTCTTTTTCTGCAAACTTGTTCTTTCTTGCTTTTGAAACCCTCAAGGAGTCTGTAGCGGCAAAGATTTTCTCAACATCTTCATCTGAGTAAAGATATGGAACATAGGTATCACGAGTCGCAAGTGTTCTTGGAATAAAGCATGTATAACCTAAAGCAGTCAGGAACAGAAGGAGTTGCCTTATATAATGTATATGCTGGACTGATGTATTTATCGAGATATCTGCGCTGACTTCTCTTATCCATAATTCGACTACTGATTCGGATATTTCCTTATCAGCATGATTGATTTTGCAAAGAAATTCATCAAACAGAACCATAGTTCTTTTGTAGTGTCTATATGCCTCATGACTAAGTTCCGCCTCCCTCACAGAGAGATGTATTGATATTTCTTCACGAAAAACCGAGTTAAACTTTGCCATCTTATTCCACCTCCCCGTACAGGAAATCGAAAAATCTATCAGAAGGTGGTGGCGGCGTTAAGCTATATTTTCTTAGATTCTCGACGTCTATACGAGCATAATGCTTAATCGCATTATTAGAACTATGCCCCAATATCTTTCTTACAGTTTCATAGCTTATATCATTATTGACCATTGAACTGGCTAGAGATGCCCTGAGAGCATGAGGGCCTCTTTTCCGATTTCCAGAATCAATACCAGCAAGGCGGATATATTTCCTTAGTGCAGTTCTCATGGTAGCGGTTGTTATCGGATTATATGGAGCATAAGCGTTTATAAACACCATATTTGTTTGTGATTTCGGTCTGACTGATAAATAATCGTCAATAGCTGATTTCACTTCACTGATTAAAGGAAGGTGGAGTATGTTTCCGGTCTTTGTCTGAATGATATCCAGGGCTGTTTTGTTCAGCACATCCTCAATCGTTAGCCTCATGATATCACCAGAGCGCATACCCATTCTCGACGCAAGAAGAATCATCGCATAATCACGTTTTCCCAAAACCGTACTGGTATCTATGGCTTCTTCTATTCTTTTTATTTCTTCAACAGAGTAGATGCTCGGTATGACATGAGGTTTACTATAATGAGGTATTATTGTTGAATAATCTGATTTTACGCCTTCATACCCTGAAAGATATGTCAAAAATAGTCTGATTTCACCCCAAAGACCGTGATTAGTTACCTTTATGCAGGCCTGTGCAATACACGCCGGAGACAGGGCATTGAGAGATTTGCAATTCTGTTTTGCAAGTACATCGAGGAACCAGGAAATAGCGTATCTCTTAATCTTAATGGTTCCGGAGGTGTGTCCAGTGCTTTCGTTCCAGCTACAGTAACGATCTACTATTTCTGCAAATGTATTTGGCAGACAAAAATGTTTGCCTTTATCAGAATGCACATCAGACCATGATCCCTTCGATATGTCATTTAGTCTTTGCACCACAGTTCGCAGGGCGAAATAGTACGGATTCTCTCCATGTTCAGACTGATAACACTGTAAAAATCGATTACCTGCTTCCGCGGTATAGCGATCAAATCCATTATTTGACAGCCACTTAAAGATGCTGTTGCATAAATACCTATAGCCGGTTATGGTTATAGGCGTACAGCCCCGATCACCCAGCTTTTTTAGAAGCGCTGTCCTCAGTTCTAAAAATGAATAATTCTGTTCTTGCATAATGGCAATACCTCCTTATTGCACTTTATCCAATAAAGATATCGGTACTATCATTATGTGAGAAAAATCCATAAAAGACCAGAAACTACCAGACTTTACCAAAAACTTCTCGAATAATAATTCTTCTCGGATAATCTGTATTATTCGAGTTCTAAGATAATACAGACATGAGGAAATCTATTGACGGCCTTGCCGCCATTGTCCAGGTCCAGTTCAAGCTGAATCCTTTTGAACGTAATCTGTACCTGTTCTGTGGGAGACGCCGTGACCGCATGAAAGCATTGCTGTGGGAAGGAGATGGATTCCTGCTTCTCTACAAACGACTGGATAATGGGA
>JAILLZ010000165.1 GCA_024692885.1 Lachnospiraceae bacterium
GTTTGTGTGGGAATCCACTTCCTTGCTCTTGCACACGCATGCAAGACATGCACCGATTCCGCAGGCCATTCTCTCCTCAAGGGAAAGCCAGCACTCGATGTTGTTCTTTGCAGCGTACTCCTTTATGGCGCGAAGCATAGGTGTAGGACCGCAAGCGTAGATGACATCCGCCTCAAGAGAGTTTTCTCTAATGGCATCAAGGACGTTTCCCTTCGTTCCGGCGCTTCCGTCTTCTGTTGCTATATAAACATCCCCGTATTTTTCAAACTCAGTGTTCAGGAAAAGCTCATCCCTGTATCCCAGAATCACCTTTTTCTGAGCGTCGGAAGGAAGCTCTGCTGCCAGTTCCAACATCGGCGGAATACCTATTCCTCCTCCGATAAGAAATGCTTTTTTCTCCTTTAATGGGAAACCGTTTCCCAAAGGCCCCATGATTTTTACAGCCATTCCCGGCTTATATGCGGAAAACTCTTTTGTACCCGCTCCGGCAACTCTGTACACCAAACGGATTGAATCATTTTCCCTGTCGACTCTGCATATACTGATCGGTCTCGGAAGAAGTCTGCTGCCCTCATTGCAATACAACGAAACAAACTGTCCCGCAACCGCGTTTTTAGCTATGGTCTCTGTCTTCAGCCACAGATCGTAAATGCCGGATGAAATCTCCTCCTGACTTACAACTACGGCTGTTTCTATATTTTTAGTGCCCAATTTATGTCTCCTTTTAATTGCTGTAATAAAACTCTCTCGCTTACAGCGTATCTATCATTAAAGTGATTTCTTCTCTTATTTGCCCTTCTCGCCGTCGAAAACCACCTTGCCGTCACAGATTGTGTAGTGAATCTTTCCCGGAAGTTCCCAACCGATAAACGGTGAGTTAGAAGACTTTGAAGCGAAATCCTTTACAGTCCATTTTTCGTCCTCACCAAAAATCACAAGGTCAGCTTTCGAACCTTTTTCCACACTCACCGGTGTGAGTCTGTAAAGCTTTGAAGGATTCTCGCTCATGAGGCTCATAAGCTTCATAAGGGAAATATGCCCCTCCTTTACCAGCGACTTTATCCCCAGTCCCAGGGAAGTCTCAAGACCTATGATTCCGCTTGGCGCAGTTTCAATCGGTTTCGCCTTCTCCTCTGCGCTGTGAGGGGCGTGGTCCGTGACGATCATGTCTATGGTTCCGTCCTTTAAGCCCTCTATTATGGCGAGTCTGTCCTCCTCGAGTCTTACAGGAGGGTTCATTCTGGCGTTTGTTCCGTATTTTAAAACGGCATCCTCGGTAAGGGTAAAATGATGAGGAGTAGCCTCGGCATAAACATCCGCGCCAAGTTTCTTTCCGGTGCGAATCATTTCAACGGAGTTTTTTGAGCTGATATGCTGAATCACAAGTGTTGCTCCGGTCTCAAGTGCCATCATAACATCTCTTGCAACCATCACATCTTCAGCGGTGCGGCTCGCTCCTCCGTAACCTATTTTCTTCGCAACCTCACCGTCATTAACTCCTGCCCCATGCATAAATGAAGGGTCCTCTTCATGGAGGCTCACAGGAACATCAAGCTCCTTTGCCTTTTTAAGTGCCTCATACAATACCGTCTCATCCATAATCGGCACACCGTCATCGGTGAATCCCACCGCGCCGGCGTCTTTTAAGGATTTCATATCCACAAGTTCTTTACCCGCAAGGCCTTTTGTGACCGACGCAGCCTGAAGAACACGAATCCCTGTTTCTTTTCCTTTTTCAATGTTAGCCTTTAAGGTTTCCACGTTATCCACAACAGGCTTTGTGTTTGCCATGCAGACCACCGTGGTAAATCCGCCCTTCGCTGCCGCTTTGGCTCCGGTGTATATATCCTCCTTATAGGTAAACCCCGGATCCCTGAAATGCACGTGACAATCCACAAGTCCCGGTGCCACAACAAGACCTTTGGCATCAAGAACCGTGGCGTTCTCCGGAACCTCTATGTCTTTTTCAACCTTTTTTATCGTATCGTCTTCAATCAACACATCGAGAAGTTTGTCTGTTTTAGTGACAGGGTCCACAACTCGACCGCCTTTTATAAGTATCATATGTTTCCACTTCCAAAATAATGCGCGTTTTGAGTTTTTATTTTGCTGCCTCAAGTGCTCCGTTTATGTCCGCAATCATATCCAAAACTGCTGCTCTTGAAGCTTCATAATAGTTCTCAGCGCCAAACTTCGAATACTTATCCTGCTTGTAAGCAGCTATGATTCCTCTTGAAGAATTGACAATTGCTCCAAGACCGTCCTCGTTGAAGAAATGAACGAGGTCCTTTCCCTGTCCGCCCTGAGCTCCGTAGCCCGGAACGAGAATGAAACTCTTTGGCATGATCTTTCTCAAGATTTTTCCCTGCTCAGGATAGGTGGCTCCCACAACAGCTCCGACATAGCTGTAAGAATCTCCCATGTGGGTGCTTCCCCACTCATTAACTTTTTCTCCGACCCATTCGTAAAGCGGTCTTCCGTCTATGAGTCTGTCCTGGAAATCCCCGCTTGAAGGATTCGAAGTCTTTACCAAAACGAAAAGACCTTTTTTCTCCTCTTTGCAAACATCTATAAATGGCTTTACGGCATCCAGTCCCATATATGGATTTATTGTCGCAAAATCTTCATCAAAACCTTTGAAGGTGTTGTTTCCGACCTTTACACTTCCGAGATGTCCCACAGCATATGCTCCGGAAGTGCTTCCTATATCGCCTCTTTTAATATCTCCTATGACAACAAGTCCTTTTTCGTGACAATAGTCAACAGTCTTTTTAAATGCCACAACTCCCGGCACTCCAAACTGCTCATACATTGCAATCTGAGGTTTTACGGCCGGAATAAGGTCATATACGGCATCAACTATTGCTTTGTTGAACTGCCAAATTGCTTCTGAGGCGCCCTCAAGTGTCTCACCGAACTCCTTAAAAGCTGCCTGTTTTACATGCTCCGGAACGTAGTCAAGCATTGGGTCAAGTCCGACTACTATAGGGGCATTTGTCTTTTTGATTTTTTCACTGAGCTTGTTAATCATTTGGGGATCTCCTTTTTGCTTTGATTCGTGAAAAATTATAGCACAACACATTTGAATCCCCTATGAGTTTTTTCGCATTGTTTATTATTTTTATTTCTATATTTATAAGCGTTTTGGTATAAACAATTCTTCCGATTCAGTCGATATATGAATTAAGAAAGGAGCGAAATGCAATTATGGAACACTTTCGACGCGGATAAGGATCGGGTGCGCGCGGTACGCAGTCGGTCCTTATCCTTTGTCTGACACTTATCCGTAATTGTCCATTTTTTAACGACAATAGTGCTATGTATTGCCATTTTATTGTGGTACAATTGTTTTACGATTTACGGGGTAAAACCGTTATATAAATAAAATTGGAGAGATGAAAAAGATGTTTCAAAATTCAGAAGTGTATTCAAAAAAAATCAGGGCAATGTTCTTTGCTTTGCCAATCGTTTTGTTGCTTGCAATGTCCTGCGTGATTGTTTTTTCCACACCGGTTCAGGCCGCAAACAAAAAGACAGTCGATTGTACAAAGCAGTCTTTTAAAGTAAAGCTTGATTTGGATGAGGACGAGGATTGGGAAATCTCCTCAAATGTTTCTTGGCTCAAGGCAAAACAGGTGGGAAGCAAGCTTAAAATCTACGTTTCCGGTAACACCAAATCAAAAAAGAGAACCGGAAAAATCACTGTAAAGACAGAAGACAAAACCATAAAGTACAAAGTCACTCAGAAAAAATACGATGCCATTGTTTACAACTATGATTACGATTGGCTTGCATGTGCAAAGAGATACAACAAGAAAGATGTGACCAAGAAATTCTTAAAGAAGGTTGCAAAGGTTGCAAACAAACTCGGCGTGGACGCAGACGACCTCATGACTGTTATGGCCTTTGAATCGTCACTGAATCACAAAGCGGTAAATCCTAATTCCGGAGCAACCGGACTTATCCAGTTTTTACCGTCAACTGCACTCAGACTTGGAACTACAACCAAAAAGCTAAAAAAAATGTCTGCCGTAGAACAGATGGATTACGTTTACAAGTACCTAGCTCAGTACTCAAACCTTTCTAACCTCGGTGATCTGTACATGGCTATTCTTTGGCCGACAGCCGTTGGAAAGAAGGATTCATACGTTCTCTGGAGAAAAACCGATCCGGCAACACAGGGTGCTTATGAGAGAAACTGCGGCCTTGACGTCAACAACGACGGAAAAGTCACCAGAAAAGAATGTTTAAAAAGAGTTTTGAAAATAAGAAAGTCCTATGTCGGTGAATAGGCATCTTTGGAGGTTACATGAAGATATTACTGGTTATACTTATTATTATCATTGTTCTGAGTCTTATAGTTGCCTACGGCACATATCGCATGGGATTCTATTGGGATCGCACCAGTCAGCGAGATCCTTTAAGACTCGACGAAAATGAATATGCTCCTTACAACGACCTGATGATAAGTCAGGTAAAGAAAATATTGGCCGTGCCATATGAAAAAGTCTATATCACATCAAAAGACGGACTTAAACTTTTCGCAAAGTACTATCACAAATCCGACGATGCACCTGTAGAAATAATGGTTCACGGCTATCATGCAGTCGCAGAGAGGGATTTCCCTTTCGCATTAAAATTTGCTTTTGAGAGAGGACACAATGTTCTCCTTATAGATCAGAGAAGCCACGGTGAAAGTGAAGGCCACACTGTTTGTTTTGGGGTGAAGGAACGTGAGGACGTACTTCTTTGGTCAGAATACATAGTTAAAAGACTTGGACCGAATGTGAAAATACTTCTTTCCGGAGTTTCGATGGGCTCAGCCACGGTTATGATGGCGACCGCTCTTCCGCTTCCAAAAAATGTTGTGGGAGTAATCGCCGACTGCGGATACACATCTCCGGAAGATATCATTAAGCTGGTTACACCGGCAATGGTTCCGATTCCGGTAAATGTAATATATCCGTTTGTAAAGCTCGGCGCACTTATCTTCGGACACTTCAGCATCACAGCGGCAAGTGCAATCGAAGCTATGCAAACCATTAAATTGCCTATTTTATTCATCCATGGTGAGAACGACACCTTCGTACCGTTCTACATGGTTAATGAACTATATGATGCATGTAATTCACCGAAAAAATATATTTACACTGTAAAAAATGCCCCGCATGCCCGTTCCACCTTTGAGGATTATGAAGGCTGCGCAAGAAAAATGGATGAATTCATGACAGAAATAGGAATCTAAACTTACAGGGGGTTTACATCATGGCAAAAAAAGAAAAGCTAAAAGCCAAAACCAAGATTAATTCCAATGGAAAGAAGAAGAGAACTGGAAAGTTAGCGGTAAAGATTCTCGTGCCGGTATTTCTCATTCTTTTAGTAGTTGTTGTAGTAAACAACTATATGGCACTCTCTTCTCTCAAAGAATCGTTGCTAAGCGAAAAGGTAACAAGTATCGAGGATTGTGCTACAGAGAAAGCGAATGCACTTGAGCAGTACATCGGTGACCAGAAGGTTTTGGCGCAAATGTACAGAAGCGACGTCACCGTTTTGGGTGCTGCCGTAAAGTACTTAAAAGAAGGAACGGAATTTGACGAGGACACAAGAACTCATGTCGCTGAATCTCTTGCCGCTCTTTATAACAACACAGGAAATGTGTATGAAAACCTGTTTATTACAGTAGGCTCCATGGGATACGCTGATTGCCTCGGAAACACTACTTTACATGATTGTTCCGAAGAAACCTTCTATACAGAATGTATGGAAAAGGGCTACTATTTCGGAAATAATATTTCTCCGGTTACAGGACGTCCGGTTTACGTAATAGCTTATTCAATTCCTGATCCTACCGATGAAACTGCTGAACCTTTGGGAACAGTCAATATGTCCATCGACATGGAAGCCATGGGAAAAGACATTATAGCTTCAGATAAATACGAAGTAACTGTTGTGGACCACACCGGTATTATCGTAGCTACAAACAGAAGTGCTGACAGCATCCTCACAAGCATTGGAGATGATGCGACTGTTCAGGGACTTCTTTCATCCGTACAGGGATACAATCTTGTAGATCTCAGCGCCTACGGAATGGGCAAAAACTATATCGCATTCCAGACTACTGATAACTTTATTACTGAGGTTATGGTAAATGTCTCAACACTTGAGTCTTCAGTAAACCAGTTGACCACAAAACTGATTTTGGTGGCAGCAATCATAGGTATTCTCGGACTTATTATAATTGCCTTGATTATAATGTCCATCGTAAAACCTCTTAAGACAGCTACAAAGGATATAACACAGACAATCAGTGACATCAAAGCCGGTCACGGAGATCTCACCAAAAAGATAGCAGTTAAATCAAACGATGAAATCGGAATTACAGTTGATTGTGTAAACGAACTTACAGAAACCCTTGGCGGAATCATCGCTCAGGTTCAGGACACAACAGACACCGTTACCACATCAAGCTCAGACGTAAGCGCAAAGATTGAAAAAGCTGAGTTTGAGATTACAAACGTATCTGCCACAATGGAAGAAATGTCTGCATCAAGCCAGCAGACCAGTGCTTCCATGACTCAGGTTATGAATCAGGTAGACAACGTAGCTGAACTTGTTCAGGACATGAATGCAAGCAGTATCGAGCAGGCTCAGTATGCTGAAGAAGTTGCAGAAAAAGTTAAAAAGATTCAGGAGACATCCGCTTCAAAGAGAGAAGCCGCAAACCAGCAGCTTCATGATGTTGCAGAAAACCTGAGAACTAAGATTAACAATGCTAAACAGGTTTCTGAGATTGCAAACCTCACTGATGAGATTTTGAACATCACATCACAGACCAACCTCCTTTCACTCAATGCTTCTATCGAGGCAGCCAGAGCCGGTGAGGCTGGTAAAGGTTTCGCGGTCGTTGCTGATGAGATCAGACAGCTTGCTGATTCTTCAAAAGAGGCTGCAAACAGAATTCAGGAAGTTACAGCCAGCGTTATCGTAGCGGTTGAAGACCTCGCTACTGAAGCTGAGAACGTAACAGACTTCATGCTCGAGAATAACGAGAGCACTCATAAGGAAACCGATGAACTCACAGACAACTACAGCAGCGACATCAAGCAGCTTGCTGAGTCTATGACAGGCTTCAGACAGAGCAGTGATGTAATCCAGAATTCAATGGATGTAATCAAGGAAGCTATCGATGCAGTTACTCGTGCAGCTGAAGAGACAGCTCAGGGAATCGTTTCCGTAGCTGAATCTACCGCAGACTTGAATGCACAGCTTACTGATGTCGGAGAGATGACCTCAGACAATGTGGCAAAGACCAATTCACTTTCTGCGGAAATCAATAAATTTAAAATCAGCTAAGCACTGGCTTCCAAGATTTAGGGAATATATAGAAGCAAAGCAGCCATTCTGATAAAGCTAAAAGCCCTACCATGCATGGTAGGGCTTTTCATGTGCTTAACTCTAATTACAAATATTGTTTCATATTATCAAATACAATCTCGTAAGCGTCACTCCACATGTGTATTCCGTCGATGGAGAACTCATCTTTTGTTCTTCCGTCTTCACCTGTAAGACCGGCGTTGACATCAATGTAATGGTAGCCGAATTCTTTTGCAAGATCTTCCACAGCCTTGTTTGCCTTTGGAAGTCTCTCAAGTCGAAGCTCTACCGCTTCCTTTGCTCCCGGCCAAGGTTGCTTTGCAGCTACTCTCTCGTTCACCGGATAGTAAGCCATCATGTATACTTCAACCCCAGGAAGGCGGTCTCTAATCTGTGTCAGAACCTCTCTGTAATCCGATATAAGCTTGTCCAAAGTTTCCTCAGGAATGCTCATATCGTTTGTTCCGATATTTATGAAAATCTTTGACGGCTCCACACCGAATATCTGCTCGTCCATAGCCTTAAGCATCTCAGGAATCGTGTATCCGCCTATACCTCTGTTGTAGACTACCTTGTCTATTCCCCGGGTCATGAGGATTTCATTTATCGGGAACTGCTCCATCAACGATGATCCGGTAAAAAGTATCTCGCCTTTCTTTGCTGTCTTGTTCAGATGGCGATATCTGATTACCTTCTCATCTTTATCTTTTTGAAATAATTCTTTTATATCCATGTTAACTGCCACTTATCCTCTCGTTATTATTTTGCACGGATATTTTCTTTATAAACTCTCTTCCCCGTTGTCAGAAGCAACACTCTCTGAAACCGCATTTCCTGTCTTGAAGAATGCGATATTCTCCTTCAGGGCATCTGCAAGTTTCTTGAGGTCTGTAGCTTCGTCTGAAAGTGTTGTTACAGAGTAATTCAACTGAGTCATTGAAGCACTTGTCTCCTGAGATGATGCTGCGTTCTCTTCTGAAATATCAGAAAGTGAAGAAATAGATTCTCTTACAACATCCTTTGACTCATCAGCAGATTCCGTATTCTCTGAAACCTGTGTTATCTCTGAGTTTGTTGCAACGATATTATTAAGGAGATTTTCTACAATCGCTATAGTATTGTTGATAATCTCTTTCTGCTCTGTAAGTGTCTTCTGCATCTCAACAGTCTTTTCAACGGTGGACTCTGAATCAGCCATAAGCTTCTTCATTTCCTCACCGATGGTTCTTGCAGATTCTGCTGACTGATCGGCAAGTTTTCTTATCTCATCGGCAACGACTGCAAATCCTTTTCCTGCTTCTCCTGCTCTTGCAGCCTCGATAGAAGCATTAAGCGAAAGAAGGTTTGTCTGCTCAGCAATGGAATCGATAAATGCTACAGATTCACCGATACGGTCAACTGCTGAACTTGTCTGATGGATTCTGTCTGCAACTTCGTTGATATTAGCCTCTGTCTCTTCTGAAGCTTTCTGAAGAGCATTGAGATATTCTGTAGATTTATCGGAAGCTTCTTTCATGTCTGCCGACTGATTTCTAAGGTTATCTGCATTCTTAGAGATTGTAAGGATTGCTTCGCTTACAGCCTCAACGTTGCTTACAGCTATCTGAATCTCGTTTGCCTGTCTTGTTGCGTCGTTTGCAACATCCTCTACAGCCTGGCTTACGCCTGAAGCAGTATCACTGATTGATGCAGCTGTGTCATTAAGAGTCTTTGCATAAGAATCTACATCCGCCGTTGCGCTTATGATGTGATCCACAACTTCCGAAAGCTTGTCTACGAGGTCCTCTGTACTTCTTGCGATAAGTCCCGCCTCGTCTTTTCTTTGCAAATCGGCCTTGTTTACTCTTACTGTAAGATCTCCGTTTGAAACCTTGTTGATTATATCAGACATCCTTGCGATAGGCCCGGAAATCCTTGATGCATAAAAAGCAGCAAAAATATAAAGAACAATGATAAGAATAATACCGACAATTATGCAAAGATTTGTAAAACTATTAACTGTTGCCATTATATCGGATCTGTCTGCAGTGATTACAAAGATAAACTGCTGTCCGTCTTCAGTAGGCTCTGAAACAAAATATGATGCGTATTTAATCTTGCCCTTGAATGTATAGTTTACAACGGCCGGCTCTATGCTTGTCTCACCGGCGGCAATCTTTGAAACGATTCCGCTTACAACCTCATTTTCTACAGGCTGTCCTATTTTTTCTGCAGTAGGATGCCAAAGCATGGTTCCGGTAACTCCGTCTACCAGATAACCATAGGAGCTGTCAAGATTTGAAATATTGAGTCCCGGCATATAGTCCTCAAGATTATCTAAGCCTGTAGCTGTTTCATATCCCATACTCTCTACGTCAAAGCTCAACATTTTTCCGTAAATTTTAACGTCCGAAAGCATATAATCGTTTGTAAGATTATCAATTGCTTCTGTAGACCTCGGAACTGCTATAACAAGCATGACTACAACGGCCACGATAACCATAATGGCTGCCATGATACCGATTTTTCCTCTGATAGAATTCACAAAACTGATTGCGCTCTTTCCCTTTTTCTGTTTTTCATTACTCATTTGCTTTAAACCCTCCTTGGATGGGAAAACCCATATATGGTACATTATAATACTTTTTTTCTACCACATATATATATTTCGGCATTTTTATATGACTATTTTACCATGAGATGTGCTTTTTTAATAATATAAGACATCAATTTTTTCATCACTATATACATTTTGTAACCACATTGTGGCGTATATTTACTATGTAAATAGAAAAAGAGAGTTGCTAATTTGCAGCTCTCTTTCTCATGATGATAAAAAAGGATAAAACTAATCTTTATTTGTTATTTTTCTTTGAAGTTTTGCTATCTCGCTTTGCACTTCTTCCGTAGATTTTTGTCATACGGGCAATCTTTTTAGCAAGAGCTTTGTCGGCTGCGCCCTTTTTCATTCTCCAGGTCCAGTTGCCACCAAGTGTTCCAGGAATGTTCATGCGATAGCCTTTGCCAAGTTCAAGGTAGTCCTGCATCTGTGCCACAAAAAGTGCGGACACCGAACGCATTCCACCTCTGATGAACTCCCAGTTGAAATTATCATCTTTACCGATTCCCAGGTACTCCATTGCAAGGGCTATATCTTTTTTGTCAGCCTCTTTTTTCCAAAGTGCTATCGGAGAATTATCGTGGGTTCCGGTATAGCAAACACAGTTTTTGCCGTAGTTGTGAGGAAGATAATCACTCTCCTCCCTTGAATCAAAGGCAAATTCCAACACCTTCATTCCAGGAAAACCGGAATCCTTAAGCAGCTGTCTGACATCCTCTGTGAGATATCCCAGGTCTTCCGCTATGAAAGCTTTATCGCTGAATGCCTCAGCAAGTTTTCCGACAAGATCCATTCCCGGACCCTTGACCCATTTTCCTTTTCTTGCGGTTTTTTCTCCGTAAGGCACGGACCAATAGCTCTCAAAGCCTCTGAAATGATCTATTCTAACCACATCGTAGAGCTTGAAGGCGCCTTCAATACGTCTGATCCACCAACTGTATCCGTCTGCCTTCATCTTGTCCCAATCGTAGAGAGGATTTCCCCAAAGCTGTCCGTCTGCGCTGAAATAATCAGGCGGAACTCCGGACACTCTAACCGGTGTGTTTTCCTCATCAAGCTGAAACCATCCCGCTTCAGCCCAGACATCCGCTGAGTCCAAAGCCACATAAATAGGAATGTCTCCGATTATCTCAACCTTGTTTTTCTTTGCGTAAGCCTTGAGCTTTTTCCACTGTTCAAAGAAAAGGAACTGTATAAACTCATAAAACTCAACGTCTGTCTTGAGGTCCTTCAAATACTTTTTGCAAGCTTTTGGCTCATGTTTTCTGATGTCCTCCTCAGGCCATTCGGTCCATGAAATCATTCCGAAATGGCTTTTTACAGCCATGTAAAGAGCATAGTTTTCAAGCCATGCTTTGTTTCTTCTTCGGAAAGACGCAAACTCCTTTTCATATTTTTTTAGCCCCTTCTCAGCCGCTATACGCAAAACTTTGAAACGGTTTTTATATATTTTTCCGTAATCGGTTTTTTCCGGATTCCTGCCCCAGTCATACTTCTCCACATCTTTTTTTGTGAGAAGCCCGTCTGTGATAAGCATATCCAAGTCCACAAAATAAGGGTTTCCCGCATAGGTGGAAAAGCTCGAATACGGAGAATCTCCATAACTCGTCGATCCCAAAGGAAGCATCTGCCAATACTTCTGGTCCGCCGCCACAAGAAAATCTATGAACTTGTACGCCTCTTTACCTATGGTTCCTATTCCGTAATTTGATGGAAGTGATGAAACCGCCATGAGTATTCCGCTGCTTCTTTTAATTTCCATATCTTATTATCCTTTCACTGCGCCTGCCGCTACACCCTTTATGATGTATTTTTGGCATGTAAGATAAAATACTATGATAGGAATGATACTTATGGTTATAAGTGCCATTATCGCTCCAAGATCCACTGCGCCGTAGCTTCCCTGAAGATACTGGATATGGATTGGAATTGTCATGTACTTCGTTCTGTCGAGAACAAGATATGGAAGAAGGTAGTCATTCCAAATCCACATTATCTCCAGAATTCCGACAGAAATCATTGTCGGGCGAAGCATTGGGAAAATAACCAAAAAGTATGTCTGTACAGGGTTGCATCCATCGATGGCTGCAGCCTCCTCAATCTCAAGCGGCAAACTCTTTACAAATCCCGTAAACATGAAGACCGCGAGTCCCGCACCGAATCCCAAGTAAACTATCGGGATTGTCACAGGTGTGTTGAGCTTCAATGTATCCGCTGTTTTTGAGAGGGTAAACATTACCATCTGGAACGGTACTATCATAGAGAATACAAATAAATAATAACACACTCTGCAAATAAAGCTGTCAACTCTTGCGATATACCATGCTGCCATTGATGTGCAAAGAAGAATCAAAGCACTGGAAACAAGAGTGATTATAAGACTGTATGTTACTGATTTTATGAATGGGTAGTTACCGAAAGTCATTCCCTTTATGTAGTTTGCCCATCCAACAAATGTATCTGCATTTGGCCAGTCAAAAGTATTTGTTTTTACAAATGTATTTGCCTTAAATGAGTTCATCAAAACGAGGAGAATAGGCAATACATAGATAACGGCTATAACTCCGAATATTACTGTAAGTATGTTTTTGTTTCTTCTCTCACCGGCAAGTGACTGTCCGGCTTTTTTTGTCTGAGCTGCCATTACTGCTGCACCTCCTTTTCCTTTGTAGTCTTAAGCTGAATAAGTGAGATTACAGCAACAAGGATGAAGAACAATACTGCCTTTGCCTGTGCCACACCTCTTGCGGATGCACTCTGACCGTAGAATGTGTTGTAAATGTTGAGTGCGAGCATTTCCGTTGTCTTTACGATGGTTCCGTCCGCCATGAATGAGAACGGCTGACCACCTGTAAGTGCAAGGTTCTGGTCGAAAAGCTTAAAACCGTTTGTCAATGTAAGGAAAGTACAAATAGTAATAGATGGCATAACATTCGGAATAGTCACATGAATAAGTGTCTGCCACTTTGTGGCTCCGTCAATCTTTGCCGCCTCTATCAAATCTTCCGGAACTGCCTGAAGTCCTGCAATATAGATGATCATCATGTAACCGATCTGCTGCCAGCACATCAAAATGATGAGACCCCAGAATCCGTATTTTGTCTCAAGCAAAATGGATGTTCCGTATCTGCTTAAGATACCGTCGAATATCATGCTCCAAATGTATCCAAGTACGATACCTCCAATGAGGTTTGGCATGAAAAATACTGTTCTGAAAAGATTTGAACCTTTTATTCCCTGAGTAAGTACATATGCTATAAGGAAAGCAAGTATGTTTATTATAAGAAGTGAAACAACCGCATACAGCGCAGTGTACCAAAATGCATGTACGAAAGTTGCATCCTTCAATGCGTTCAGGTAGTTTGAAATGCCGTTAAAAGCGGCATCACTTGTTGTCGTAAATTTACAAAACGAAAGATATATTCCCTGAAAGAACGGATACACAAATCCTATAATAAATGCTACGACCGTAGGCAAAAGAAACAGTGGAAACCATCTTTGTATCGGTCGTCTCAAAAGAGCGGAGTTTACTGCCGTTCCGTCATTTTTCAACTTTTTCATCTTCTCCTCCATTTTTTATCATCATATAATTATCAATACGTATGCATCCTTTTTGGACGTCTTAAATATAAAGCGACCGTGAAAGCCTGGTATCAAGCTTCCCCCCGGTCGCTTTTATTTTAGTTTTTATTCAGCCGGTTAGACCGGTTTGCTAGGAAGGTTTGGTTGTTTTTACTGATTTGCTGCTGCGTACTGTGTAGCCCATCCCTGTACGAATGCTGTCTCAACTGTAGACCAGTCTCCGCCTGCATCATACTGGTTCATAGCTGCTACGACACCGGCTCTCCACTCATCTACGTTTGGTGTGTAGTTGAATGCCCAGTCAACATTGTACTTTCCTTCTGAAAGAAGTCTGTTTGAATCTGCAAGGAATACGTTGTCAGACTCAGCTGCTCCCTTGTAAGGGATAGCACCAAACTGCTCAGCCATCATCTTTGTTCCTTCCTCAGATGTTACAAGCCAGTACATGAAATCAAGTGTTGCCTTCTGATCTTCCTCAGAAGCCTTTGCGTTTACTGCCCAGCAGTTCTCTGTACCAGAGCAAAGACCTGCGTTTTCTTCTCCGTCTGCTCCACAGTAGATAGGAATCATAGAGAGCTCATCGTTTGAGTAAACTTCGCTGAGTGCTGAATACTCCCATGTACCATTCTGATAGAATACTGCTTCGCCGTTCTTGAACTCTGCTTCAGCATCATATCCGCCTGTAGCAAGTGTTGACTTGTCTATAGCTGTATCTGTTGTGTAAAGATCCCAAACATTCTTGAAGTACTCAAGGTATGTTCCCTTGATCTCTGAAGGAGCTTCTGTCCATCCGTCAGCCTGCTCTTCATAGTAAAGTGGAAGGTTAGCAAGGTGTCCTGAGAATCTCCATGATGAAGAATCATCCATTCCTGAAGATGTGAAAGCATCAAATCCGAGCTCTGCTGCACGTGCGTGAATGTCATCAGCAACTGCCTTTAATGTCTCGAAGTTTGTGATGTCATCGATTGAGTATCCTGCCTGTGCAAGAAGTGTCTTGTTTACGATGATACCGTATGACTCATAGCAGTATCCGATTGAAACTGCTTTTCCGTCAGCATCGTAAAGTGTGAATGAATCTGTGTTGAGCTCGTTGTATACATCAGTTCCCTTAAGGTCGATTGCATAATCACCCCATGTAGATACAGATCCCTGGTTTCCGATTACGAAAAGTGTTGGAGCTGCGCTCTTATCCATCTCAGATGTAAGTGTCTGCTCATAAGTTCCTGAAGCTGCTGTAACAACCTTTACTTCTACACCTGTCTGCTCTGTGTAAGTAGCGGCGATTCCCTGAAGAGCTTCATCTGCCTCAGGTTTGAAGTTGAGCCAGTAAACTGATCCGCTTCCTGAAGCTGTATCCTCAGCCGCATCAGCTGTCTCTGTTGTTGCCTCTGTTGTTGTCTCTTCCTTAGTTTCTTCTTTTGTGTCTGAAGAAGCGGTAGATGTGCTTCCGCATCCTGCAAACAATGTTGCGCACATGCTACCTACGAGCATAAGTGCAAGTACATTTTTCTTTTTCATTTGTAATAAACCTCCTTATAAATTGAACATCATTTAGATGTCATTAACATTAATTCTGCAGCTTCTTTACGCTGCCGCCTTCTCTCAGTGTTGTTTTCATAACAACGTGAGAATAATCTGATCTGTTTTCGATGATATCTCGGAGCGACTCCACCGTCTGTTTTGCCATGGCCTCTCTCGGCTGAACAAAAGTGGTAAGTGTCGGAATAATGTATTCCGTCATCTTCACTCCGTCAATCGCGATTACCGAGCAATCGTTCGGAAGTTTTTTCCCAGCATCATCAAGTGCTTTCATGGAGGCAACCGCCATGGAATCGGATATAACAAACGCAGCTGTAAACTCCTTCTTTTTCGACAAGAGTTTTTTCATAGCCTTGTAAGCTCTCTCCATGGAGAAATCTCCGGTCTCCATTACCAGATCCGCATCAAACGGTATACCGTTCTCCTCCAGTGCCTGTTTGTAGCCCAAAAACCTCAACTCACTGATGGATCTGTCCGAGGTAGACGCAAGTATTATGGCTATCTTTCTGTGTCCGTTGTCGATAAGCAACTGAACCGCTGCCTTTGCAGCCCTGCCGTCGTCAATACTCACAGATGAAAAAGATTCTTTTGAAATCTTTCCGAAGCTGTTTGTAAAGGTACAACAGATGAACGGAACATTGTCGAGTATCGCAACCTCTTCCGGTGTGTAATCGTATCTTCCACCAAGAAGAATGACACCTTTTAGTCCCTTGGACTTTGCCAATGCAGCTGCAGCCCTAAGCTCATTTTCACTTGTGTGTATCTGGCTCATATAGAAAGCATATCCACTGTCATTTATCGCACTCTCCAGTGTCGGGATCATATCATTAAAGAACTCGTTTCTTGTACCTCTGACTATAAGACCTATGGCATCTGTCCGGGGTTTGACCAGATCCACGGCTCCTACATGTGGTACGAAATGTTCTTCCTCAATGACCTTTAACACCTTGTCCCTAATCTCCTTGCTAACGTAAGGATGATTATTCATAACCCGGGACACTGTCGTGACAGAGACGCCACACTTGGCCGCTATGTCCTTGATAGTCACTTTTGGTTACCTCATTGATTGATTTATGAAAACGTTTTCATATCTTTCAAAAAATTAGAATCCACATAATCGGGATCCGTTTTTTTTGAAATACGCTTCCGCACTGCTTTTCTGCAACATGCTGAAAACGTTTTCATATCTTACAGATAATAAAATAGCAACTGTGCATGTTTTAGTCAATACGTTTCATGAAAACGTTTTCATCTTTGTAAGATTTGTTCATTTTCACCACTGTATTTTTGTAAAACATGCACAGTTGCGGTCAATCGATTGACATATGTTATTCAACCCAGAATAATTCGTCCAATGTTGTGCCAAGTTCTTTGCAAATTGCTATGCAAAGATTGATTGTCGGATTGTAATCTCCTTTTTCTATAGCACTGATTGTTTGCCTTGAAACATTGCATCTTTTTGCAAGATCGTCCTGAGACAGATCCTTGCCGGCCCTTGCAGCTTTTAATTTAAGATTTTTCATTCCGCATCCTCCTTTTTAACAAACTTCTTTAAAAGAAGGACTACAAACAGGATTGAGAACACTACACCCAGATAGAGGTTAATCGAACCGCCATTACTGTTTTCCGTAATGTCAAATCCGTTCGCTCTGACTTCCACAATACCAGAGAACAGATTCATAATACCTATTACCGCAATCAGAATAAGATATCTGCTCGGATTGGAATTAACTGTGAAATATGCATCATGCCATACACTGTAAACTACGTAAATCACCAAGCCTACCATCATGGTAAGGAACAAGGCATGTACTGCGGAAACCGGATAAATCTCTGATCCTATCAAAGCCATGAAACAAAATGCACTGATAAATGTTCCGAAGAAAGCATACTTATACGCTTTTCCTCTTATAAGCTGCTGTCTCTCGTCGTACTCACACTTCTGTTTGTTCTTTCTGGCCCAGGCTGTAATGATTATTACCACTATAAATGTTGCCAAAAAACCTGCTACATAACCCAAACTATACTCTGTCATCTTTATACCTCCCTAATATGTCTGTTTGTTTTGTATTACCTTTG
>JAILLZ010000177.1 GCA_024692885.1 Lachnospiraceae bacterium
GTTTGTGGTAAGGGAGTTCATTTCGGAAACAATGTCAGCCATTCTCACAGAAGATCAAATAGAATTTGGAAATCAAACATAAAGTCTGTTCGTTGTAAAGTAAACGGCGTACCAAAGAGAATGTATGTATGTACAACATGCTTAAAGAGCGGCATGGTTGAAAGAGCTTAATAGAATTATTAAAAAGAGCTGCATTGCAGCTCTTTTTTTGTGCATTAAATAAGTCGGGGCAACTTCTGCCCCGACTTCATTTTAAAACTCAAAGTTTGTGAAGCGCGTATACATATCTCCATAGCGCTTTCTCACCATCTCATTCCATTCAAGGACCTTCTTTTCGTCTCCCCTGAACTGACATCTGATACATCTGTAAATTTTAGTATCCTTATCGTAAAACATGTCAATGTCGTAATCTCTCATAAAACATGAGGGACATCTGTAATTTAATTTGCCTTTTGCAAGTTGAGCCATGTTGCAAAAACCTCCCCTTCTACTATCTGTTTCTTGAAACCGAGCTTAAACATCGGCGAAAAAGCATATCCTTCTTCGATATATCCCTCTGCACCACCTGACTGTGTCATTGAAACGCCTGTTTCAATTGCCGGAATAACGGCTTTAACGACACTTGCATTCTGAAGATGTTCGTCTCTGTTGTGATATTCGTAAACAATTTCTTTTGATTCGTTTTCATTATTTACAGAAAGTCTGATTCCCATCATATCTTCCGGATATTCCGTTGTTCCGTAACAAGCCGTGATATATTCATCCACATATACCTTAGCTTCAGGATTGGTGGATTTCAGGATATTTCTCTCAAATTTGATGTTTGAAGATCCTTCCTCAAGAATAATCCTTGTCTGAACAGTGACTGTTGTCTTGGCAAATTCAATGTCCACAGGATTGAGTGTAAGTATTCTTGTCTTTTTACCATCAATTTTTTCTTCCGAAAATCTTGCATGTGTCGGGCAGAGGCAAAGATCCACCTCTTCTCCCTCACAAGAAAACTTCGCAGAACGCACGGTTCCCGCTCCTGCGTAATGAGTAAAATATCCTGCTCTGTATTTTTCCTGGATTAAGAACGGATAGGAAGCATCCTGTACATGCTTTGTTCCAATGCCGACTGGCCACTCGAGCTTTGCAGCATATGGTCTTAAGTCAACAAGTGCTCCTCCCTGATCCATGTTAAAGCAAGCTCTCATGTATGGATCACAGTACCAAAACAGCTGCTTGTCTGAGCCGTAAAGTATATCCCTCCAAAGCGCACATTCAGGAACATTGTAGTTACCTTTGGTGACTTCCTTCTTTTCTCGGTAAAATGAAGCAAACTCAGACATAGTCATATCAACGAGTTTACCCTGCTTTTTAAGGTCTCCGTAGTATTTACATCCCTCACTGTAGGATTTGTACAAAAGCTCATATGGCTGTTCCCATCTTCCCATCTTATTCATCCAGCCCGGGCCAACATACATCATGTTATATGCATAGCCGTCATTGTACTTCTCCAGAGCTCTGTACTGGTCAACAAGATTATAAAAATACGGGAACTCCCAGGTCTTTGTGTCGTAAATCATTCCGCGAAGTACATTCTGCGGATGAGTTCCAAAATTCGAACCGTTTCCGTCATAGCAAGCCAGAAGGTCTCTTGAAAGATGTGGTATAGCAACTATTCCGCTGTCCTCTTCTTTATTTGCTGCCGGTGCATGAGAATTCTGCTTTGATGGGATCCATGGAGCCCATGGACCGCCGTCAAAAAGCGTATACCAAGAATTGTTACATGTATGGTATGCCTTTGGACCTTCCTCCCAGCAGGTTGCCACTGCACAAACAACCTGCGGATAAGCCTCTTTCACATAGTTTATAAGATCGGCATCCATAAAATATGCCGATGTCGAAGTTGGATAAAATCCGAAGCACTCGAAGAACTTTTCAAAAATGTCGTGAACAATGGCTTTCTTGTCTTCCAAAGAAAACATCCAAATACAAAAATCTTTAGTCTTGTACTTGTTTTTGAAAGCCTCACATTGAAATCCGTATAGCGCAAGACCAATTTCGTCGCCGTATTTTTCATGGTCTTCCTTTGCTATGGCAACTGCTTCCTCATTAAAAAGCGATGCATACGTCATCTGTATAGTGCACTTTAATCCGTTTTCATGCGCTAATCTCTGCTGAGTTTTAAATATGTCCAAAGATTCTTTCTCAAGAACCTTTTCCATACTTCCCTCTTCTTTCCCCTGTCCTGTCACAGTGGCTGAGTATTCCGGAGTCATCTCAGGCCTGTGAATGACATTCAATATCATTTTACTCATTTCAATTCTCCTTAAGTCGCGCAATTACTGTTGCGCAATCGGTTGTTCTTATGTGAAAATTATAATCCGCAATTTAAATCTTTTCAAGAATTTAATATGCGCGGATTATAGTTGAAGATGCATCTCATATGGCAAAACAGTTCTGTAATCAATGTTTTCTCCATCCATAAGTTGAAGTAAAAGTTCACAGGCTGCATGCCCCAATTCTCTTGCGTCAAAGAAAATGGAGGACACTTTCTTGTATGATTCATCAATTATACGACTGTCATAAAACGATGCAATCTTTACGTCTGACAAGCACCTGAATCCTTCGCTCATCATTCTGTCCATCTGTCTTATAACTCTGACAGCCTCATTGTCATCCATGCAAACTATGCATTCGATACCGGACTCTACTATCATTTTTAGATTCTTCTCGAGGACATTCAAGTCTTTTGATTCAAGGAGATAGAAATTATCGGCAATATCATAGTTGTATTTGCTCAGTGCATCGTTTAGTCCCTGAATACGGTTTTTTGAAATAAAATCGCCCTGATCCTCGCCAAAAAAAGCAAACTTTTTAAGTCCACTCTCCATAATACCCAGCATCAGCTCTTTACAAGCCTTTCTGTGATCGTGATCAACCTGATAAACCTTCTCATACTCAGATGAGCCGGTAGTAATGAACGGCGTGCCCGTGGACTTCATATACTCTATCTCTTTGTCCTTTAAGAAGCTTCTCAGAAGAATAACTCCATCAACCTTTTTGTTTGTGATTACCCGTTCAAGAGATGATATGTCATCACGATTACAGGTGGTCATCAGAATATCATAACCTTTGAATTCCGCAACCTCCTGTATGCCCAAAAGACAGGTGTGAAAGAAGTTCCAGTCGACTAATTCAAAACTGCCCGGCACAACGACACATATGTTATATGTCTTTTGTTCTGCCAGGCCTTTTGCATAAAGATTCGGTGTGTAATTGTTTTCTTTTATGTAATCTAAAACTCTCCGGGTAGTTTCCTTTCCAATCCGTCCCTTGCCTGAAATGGCTCTTGAAACAGTGGTTTTGGAAACACCCAAAGCGTCTGCTATATCCGAAATGGTAAGATTTTTATTCATCTTCCTCTTCCTTCTCCAATATGATAGGCTCCTCGTCGCTTCCGCCAAACATATCAGAGAATTTGTTTACAAAATCAGGAACCATATCGAGTACCTTTGTGATTCCATCCTGATTCTTAACGTTTACAAGTTTTGTTGTACCGTTTGAGATAACAAGTACGGCGCTTGGCTGAAGTCTTCCACCCATTCCTCCGCCACCGTTATTCTTTTTGTCTTCTGTAAACACTCCGGCACCAACACCGAATGTAACGTCTACCAACGGAAGAATAATAGTATCTCCGACGTTAATAGCCTCTCCGACAACGGTTTTTGTAGTGATAAAACTATCCATGCCGTTGAATAAAGACTGAATTGTCTCGTTAAAGTTTGTCTCTTTGTTATCCATTTTTTACCTCCCAATATCCTTTTCGCTACAAATTCCGTAAAGCGATTTATCTTTCGTATGTTATAAAACTTTCTTTATAAGTTCTCTTACACGCTTGTCAAACCAACATCTAAGAAGAATTATAACGACTGTAACTAACCTCATACTTCCACGCAAATAAATATTTCCATAAAGAAACATTTTATCTGAAGTGAAATCCGGTATGACCCTTACATTCTTTTTGTATATCCATTTTACCGTGGCCAAAAGCCCTGTAATCCAACCGGTGTGCGCCGGATTGTCCAAGGCAAAACGGACGTCGCAATCAACGGTTTTTGGCTTTAATTTGTTGAGCAGATACGCCATTTGCTGTCCAAAGAAATGAATATAATACTTAATATCGTTTTCATTGATAAAAGCCAGTATATCTTTAATGCCGTTTCCCTTTTTATCCTTTTTTTCTTTTTTAGCCTTAGATTTTTCTTTCTTCTTCTCTTTGTTAGACTTTAATTCCTTGTTTTCGGGTTTTATATCAGGCTTTTCAACGTTTTCTTTCTCAGGTTCCCGAACAGAATCCTGCTTTGCCGTGTCCATAACCTCATCTTTATTTTCGATGCTATCGGTCTGAACATCTTTACTTGCGCTTTCCTTCTTCTTTTTTACCTTTTTCTTAGGTTTGGAATCGCTTGATAATACTGTGAACCCAAATAGCTTAAATCTAAAGCGAAGATTCTCCTCGTAAGCTAAAGATAGAGAAAGCATATGCAACAAATATGTGAATTTTCCGCTGACATTCCATCCCGAATCTTCAGTGCTGTTTACCCAAATGCCGTACCTCAGAGGAACAAACAGCAGACAAAGAAGAATGGCTAAAACCAAACCAATGATAACAAGCAAAACAATGCCTATTATTTTCAAAACCGTAATCAATATACCAAGCATTCTTCTAATTCCAGTTTTCTTTTAATTCCAGTTCCCTTTTAATTCCAGTTTTCCTCGATAATGTTTCTCGTATCCAGTCTGCCGGTCTGATTATAAAGCTCCATCACAATATTACCGGACATTTCAACCGCCTCGTCAAAATCTCCGGCAAGTCCCACGATGGGCAAATCATTGAAATGCTTTCTCATAAGCTTAATCTCCCATGCAGGTATGATATCAAAGAGATCGACACGATTTTTAGCGAGTGTGATAACATGCACATTTATCATTCCCGCATTTAAGTCAATCTTTCTTCTGATTTTCTTCTCTTTTCCCTTTATACTTTCACCAACGTATAGATTTGGATACCAATTCATATAAACCAACTATTAAAAGTATTTTTTGCTTCCCCAAAGATTGCTTCGTTTCAAGTCAAGATACTCATTGTAAGCTTTTTCAAGAATCTGCTTTTCGTTGGAAAACTTGAGCAGATGATAAGCCTCATGATACTTGTAGTATCCCGAATCAACGAAAAACTCCTCCCTTTGAGGTTTGCTGTAATAACTGTCAGCCATCATAAGATACCAGTGTACCTCTTTTTCGACCACGTCTTCAGGTACAGTAAAACTGTAATGGCTTTTTCCGACATACTTTATGATGGATGCTTTCGCTCCCGTCTCTTCCAATACCTCACGGGTTGCGGTATCTTTGTATTCTTCGTCCTTTTCTACCGTTCCTTTAGGTAAAACCCATCCCTCGTACTTGTTATGGTAGTTTTTATATAGCAGCAGTATCTTCCCTCTAAATATCACGACGCCGCCACAGCTAATTGCTTCTATCATTGCAATCCCTCCTGTGCCGAAACTTATTAGATTAAGTATAATCCATTTTGCCTCTGTCGGCAATAAATCTTATCAGACCATGCCCTTAAAGATACTAATTGTAATATGCATTAAAAACGTCTTTTGCAATAGGAACTGCATATGAAGAGCCAAGGCCGGCGCCCTCAACTACAACAGCTATTGCAATGTCATTTTTTCCTTCCTGGTGAGCAAAACCTACAAACCATGCGTGGCTGTCTCCTTCATCAGAATACTCTGCCGTACCGGTTTTACCGTAAGCATCATATGACAAACCTTTAAGCTTGGTTCCGGTTCCTTCCTCAACAACAGCAGCCATATATTCTTTGAGAATTGAAGCCTCTGTTTCAGTCATTAACGAACCGTACTTGGTTGGCGAATTCGAAGAAACAAGATCACCGTTTGCATTTTCAATATGATCGACAAGATAAGGTGTCATAAGTACACCATCATTATCAATTGCCGCTGCTATCATAGCCATATGTATTGGAGAAACGAGAGTTTCGCCCTGTCCTATCGCTGTAGCCATGATAACAGATGTACCGGAACTTGAATCCAGAGAAAAACTGCTGGTAGTTGCGGTAAAATCGTTGGTAGGAAGCGTTGTGTTGAATAATAATTCCTCACAGGTCTTCTTGTATTTATTTATGTTTAAGGACAATCCAATGTTTGCAAAGGAAGTGTTACATGATTCTGCAAACGATGTCTTGAGATCCACCTTTCCGTGCACCTCTCCGCTGTAGCAGCTCAAATCATTTACACCGTCAGATATCTTTCCCGTACAAGTGTAGGAATAGTCCTCATAATCATCAGAATGCTCTCTTATGTACTCAAGTGCAGTCAAAATCTTAAATGTAGATCCCGGCGGATATTTTCCCAGAATTGCTCTGTTGTACAACACAGACTCGGAATTTGCATCTTCTACTATAGCATCCCAGTTTTCTTCCAAGGTGTTTGGATCAAAATCGGGTTTTGAAACCATTGCAAGGACTTTTCCGGTTTCAACATCCAGAACCACAACAGCTCCTTTTTCTCCTCCTAGAGAATTGTAAGCTGCATACTGAAGGTCATATTCCAATGTTGTGACTACGTTGTCGCCAAGAGTTTTCTCCTCGGTAACATCGCTGACGGCCTTTTCTACAAAATTCACATGAGAACTCAAAAGATGCACGTTCTCGCTGTTTTCAAGGCCTGAATTTCCCATAGTGGAATATCCTACAACATGTGAAAACAGATTTCTGTAAGGATAACTTCTAGTTTCATTTCCTGAGCTGTCTACAACGGTCTCTGCCAACACTTCATTGTCAGCCGTAAGAATAGAACCTCTTATGACACTCTCGGTAAAGGAAGCAAGCCTTGAATTATATGAATTGTTGATAAAATCGTCCGCAACGTAAACCTGAAAATAAGCAAAATAAGCTATAAGTCCAACAAAAAGAGAAACAAACAGATAGGTTATAATTGCAAACTCTCTGTTGCTCTTCTTTTTTGTCTTTTTCTCCGGTTTAAGTTCTTTCTCCGGTTTAACCTTTTTCTCCGGTTTTACTTCTTTATCCGATATTTCCTTTTTATCCGGAAACGAAAATGGGTCATCCGTCACCTGTGAAATGACTTTGTCTGTAATATTACCGTACGGGTTTTCTGCCTCGTTTATTATCTTTTCTTCCAGTTCTCGCAGTTCTTCTGACTGCTCTTGTTTCTTCGTTTTCTTTAGGAACATAAGATTCCCCTTCATCCTCTCTAAACAAATAGAATCCCTGAATAATCGCAAATATAATAGTCGTACAGAGCATCGAACTTCCACCGTAACTTACAAAAGGAAGTGTGACACCTGTCGAAGGTATAAGCTTTATAACACCGCCAATCATAACGAAAACCTGAAAACCGTAGCAGGTACCAAGTCCGAGAGCCACAAGCTTGTAAAATTCATCTCTCATCTGCATGGCGATATTGAGGAACATCAAAAATACACTCATACATACAAGGATTAGACATACGGCAAATATTCCGCCCATTTCCTCGGATATGGCCGAAAATATGAAATCTTCTTCAACTACAGGTATCTTCTTTGGCATTCCCTGGTATAAACCGGAACCAAACCAGCCTCCCGTACCTATTGCAAACAGGGACTGACATATCTGATATCCCGCATCTTCTATCACACTAAGCGGATCTAGCCATGCGATTACTCGTGTTCTGACATGCGAGAAAAGTAAATATGCAAGATATGCCGCTACACCGCCAAATAAAAATGCGGAAATGAAATACAACAGTTTTCCGGTGGCAACATACAACATGATTATGTAGACCATGAAAAATATCAGGGCCCCACCCAAGTCACGACTCATTACAAGAATGAGAACATGTGCTGCGGCGAACCCAGAAGTGATTATTATATTCGCCAATTCTTTAGAGCGAATAAGCATTCCGGCAACGAAAAAGACAAATATAATCTTTACAAACTCCGAAGGCTGAAAAGCA
>JAILLZ010000203.1 GCA_024692885.1 Lachnospiraceae bacterium
CCCAATAATGAAAACAAACCCTGATGCCGGAGTTCTTATCTCCGGACACGGGGCATTAAACAAAGGGTTAATTGCAGTTCTTATGAACAAACCTGTCAAAGATTTTTGGACGGGCATCTTCATGGGTAACTGCGCCGTCAATATATTCGAAATCTCAGGGGACGGTATCAAACATACCGATGAATGCGTTTATTTCTATCCTCATGAATAATATAACAAACGGGCGATTGCGGTAATATCGCATTATCGCCCGTTTTTTTCATTTCCTTTACAATCAAGTGTTTTATCTGTCATTAAGGTCCACATATGGCACATGGGTTCCGACATATTTATATGCAGGTCGGATAATCTTGTTTCCGTTTATGATTTCCTCAAGTCTGTGTGCACTCCATCCCGGTATACGTGCCATGGCAAATATCGGGGTGAAGAGTTCTTCAGGAATTCCAAGCATGTTGTAAACAAATCCGCTGTAGAAATCCACATTGGCGCAGACATTCTTAAAGATATCACGTCTTTCCATGATGAGCTTTCCTGCTAGTTTTTCAACACTCTCGTAAAGCTTAAATTCCTCGGTGAGTCCTTTTTCTTTCGCAAGTTCTTCGGCAAATTTTTTCAGGACAACCTCTCTTGGATCGGACAATGTATATACCGCATGTCCCATTCCGTAGATAAGTCCGCTTCTGTCGAAGGCCTTTTTGTCCAATATCTTTATAAGATAGTCTGTGAGTTGTTTCTCGTCATTCCAATCTTTGACATTTTCTTTTATGTCCGCAAACATATTCTGCACTTTAAGGTTGGCACCACCATGACGAGGTCCTTTAAGTGAACCGATTGAGGCCGCAATTGCAGAATAAGTATCTGTTCCAGATGATGAAACAACATGCGTTGTGAATGAGGAGTTATTTCCACCACCATGCTCTGCATGAAGTATGAGTGCAGTGTCCAAAACTTTTGCTTCGAGCTCGCTAAACTGTCCGTCCGGACGAAGCATGTAGAGAATATTCTCAGCAAGCGAATACTCCTTCTTTGGATTTCTTATCATGAGCGTAGCATCTTTTCTGAAATGCATGTATGCGTGATAAGAATAAACTGCAATAAGAGGAAGTTTGTTGATGAGCTCCAGACTCTGTCTAAGCACGTTGTGTGTTGAGAGATCATCCGGGCTTTCATCATAAGTGTAAAGCGTGAGAACGCATCTCTGAAGCGCATTCATTATGTTTCCGTTTGATGCCTTCATTACAACGTCTCTGGTGAAACGGCCACCGAGCGTCTGAAGTTCCGACATAGCATAGATAAATCTTTCCAACTCTTTTTCGTTCGGAAGGGTTCCAAATAAAAGAAGGTACTCAATCTCCTCAAAACCATATCTACGGTTTTCTAACCCTGCAATTATGTCCTCAACATTTACTCCCTGGTAATAGAGTCTTCCATCGCAAGGTATTTGTTTTCCGTTTATAATATCAAAACCAATAACATCCGAAATCTCAGTAAGTCCTGTGAGAACTCCCTTTCCATTGGCATCTCTTAACCCTCTTTTTACGTCGTACTCAACGTAGAGGTTTCTGTCTATTTTTCTAACTTCCTGAAGATCGGTACCATAACGGTAGACATCATCGACGATATCACCGAGATCCTCAAGGGCTGTCATTTCTATTTCACTCTTATGCATTCTGAATCTCTCCTCATTGACAAAAACTCCGCATTTAATCCTGCGGAGTTTCCACTCATTAGAATAAACTGAGATTTAGTTTAGCATTGTCGAAATAAACTGTAAATAGTTTTATCGATTTATTTCGTTATTTCATTAACGCACTAAATTGTTTTCCTATTCTATAAACATGTCAAAACGTTAAGCGAGTTTTTTTATTCTACGCATCTTACTCATCCTCGGTGACATGCTCATATCCCATAGCAATTATCATTCTGACATGTTCATCGTTCAAAGAATAAAAAATGCTTTTTCCCTCACGACGACTTTTTACCAATTTGTTCTGCTTTAATATTCTAAGCTGATGCGAGATTGCTGACTGAGTCATGTTCAAAGCCTCTGCAATATCACATACACAGACCTCAGCTTCAAACAGAACATAGAGTATTCTGATTCTGGTCGAATCGCCAAAAATCTTGAACAACTCGGCCAGATCATAGAGTTCATCCTCGTCAGGAATATTATCATTTACTTTTTTCAAAAGTTCCTCGTGTATGCACTTTTCATCACAAACTTCACATTTATCTGAGATTACTTTTCTCATTTTTCCACCTTTTTCATTCAACGATTGCTATATTCCATTATATCAAATCAATGTGATTTGTCGTTCTGCCAATTAGCAAATCAATCTGATTTATCTCTGTCAATTTGTTTATTCACCGCGAATGATTAACGCACGAACTGCATTCAATACAGCAATAACCATAACTCCTACATCCGCAAAAATAGCAAGCCACATATTTGCGATTCCGACTGCTCCAAGCACGAGACATATAAGTTTTACACCAATGGCAAATCCGATATTCTCATATACTATTCGCAGGCATTTTCTTGAAATCTTTATAGCCTCTGCAATCTTCTTTGGATTGTCATCCATCAAAACAACATCCGCTGCTTCGATTGCCGCATCGCTTCCCATGGCTCCCATGGCTATTCCTATGTCGGCTCTTGAAAGAACCGGTGCGTCGTTGATTCCGTCTCCGACAAATGCTGTCTTCTCGTTGGCTCCCTGCGAAGAAATAATCCTCTCGGCAATATCAACTTTATTCTCAGGAAGAAGTTCGCTGTGAACCTCGTATATTCCAAGTTCGTTTGCCACCTTATCCGCAACTTTCTTTGCGTCACCGGTCAGCATATATGTCTTTGTGATTCCAAGTTTTTTCAAGTTATCCAAAGCTTTCTTGGAATCCTTTTTGATAACATCCGAAATCAAAATATAGCCCGCATATTTTCCATCGATGGCCACATAGATTACGGTTCCCTCCGCTTCGCGAAGTTCTTCCTTTATCTCCAAAGTGTGCATAAGTTTCGAGTTTCCGCATGAAACTTCGTACTCATCTATTTTAGCACTTACTCCGTGTCCGCCGATTTCTTTTACATCCGTAATTCTGGTCTTGTCCACTTCTTTTCCGTAGGCTTCAATTACACATTTTCCAATCGGATGTGATGAAAAGCTTTCGGCATATGCTACTAGCTCTAATAGTTTCTCCTCAGAAACCTCTACCGGTTTGATTTCTGCGACTTCAAATCTTCCTTCGGTGAGTGTTCCTGTCTTATCAAAAATAACATTTTTAACCTTTGAAAGAGTTTCAAGGTAGTTTGAACCTTTTATCAAAATTCCTCTGGAACTTGCTCCACCGATTCCGGCAAAAAATGTAAGAGGAATACTGATTACCAACGCACAAGGACAACTGATTACAAGGAATGTAAGGGCTCTGTAAACCCAAGTTCCCCAAAGTGGCTGCATGCCTATTACAAGTCTGACAACCGGAGGAACTACTGCCAGTGCGAGGGCACTGTAACAAACTATCGGAGTGTAATACTTTGCAAAAACAGAAATAAAATTCTCGGATTTTGATTTTTTTGAACTTGCGTTTTCCACCATGTCCAATATTTTTGAAACTGTGGATTCCCCAAATTCTTTGGTGGTTTTTATTCTCAAAACAGAATCAAGATTTATGCATCCACTGATGACTTCATCTCCTGATGCAACTTCTCTTGGCAAGCTTTCGCCGGTAAGTGCTGATGTATCGAGCATTCCGCTTCCCTCGACCACTTCTCCGTCGATAGGAATCTTTTCTCCCGGCTTTACGACGATTATTGATCCTATCTCAACTTCATCAGGGTCAACCGATTCAATCTCACCGTCTGTTTCAAGATTGGCATAGTCCGGTCGAATGTCCATGAGGTTGCTTATGTTTCTTCTACTCTTTCCGACAGCATAACTCTGGAAAAGTTCGCCAATCTGGTAGAAAAGCATAACCGCAACTCCTTCGGTATACTCTCCAAGAGCTATCGCTCCCACCGTGGCCACTGCCATAAGGAAATTCTCATCAAACACCTGGCGGTTTATTATTCCTTTAAATGCTTTCTTTAAAATATCGTATCCTATAACGATATACGGTATCATAAATGCCGCAAATCTTACGTATCCCTTTAAAGGAAGCAGTGCAAAAGCCACTACCAAAACTGCTGATATAATTATTCTGATTAAAACCCGTTTCTGTTTTTTGTTCATATAAAAGTTCCTATTCTTACTAGCAATTTTCTAATTACAGGAAAATCTCGCAATCGCTCTAAACCTTTTTGCAATTTTTCAATACTTCCTGCATAACAGCTTTTACTTCTGCGCCTTCTTCAAACTCTACGTTCATTTTTAATGTCATAAAGTTTACTACCGCATCCTTTACTCCTGCTGTATTCTTTGCTGCTTCTTCCATCTTGTTTGCACAGTTTGCGCAATCCACATCAATCTTGTATGATTTCTTCATTTTTTACCCTCCTAAAAGTCATCTTAAATTTAAAACGCTCAAACATATGAACAATCATTCATATGTTTGAGCATATATTACACCCGCCATATCCTAAAATCAAGTCAAATTTCTTAGAAATATCAAATTCAAATCATTCTTGTCTTTATAATTCGAATTACATACATCATTTATACTCAATTATTGATATGACGGGTGATTCCTTACATTTCTATAATTAAGCCCACATCAGTCTTCCCACTTGTCGCAGAGTGAGTTTATCTGGTCTGCAAACTTTGCAAGCTCCTTGTTTGGTCTTCCCTCATTCTTGTTGATAACAGTGATAAGTCTCTGACCTGCTGCCAAAAGTCTTGCAAATACGTTGGATACGGCACGTCCGGCAACGGTAGTTTTCTTCTTTACTATCTCTCTTGAGCCTTCCTGTACCATTTCTCCCGTAATTAGATCGTAGGCATCTCCGCTGTATGGAGCAACTGCATCATATCCCAACTCGTCATGCAAATGCTGTGCAAAACTGTCACAAACCTTATCATCGCCGTGAACTATAAATACTTTCTTTGGCTTCTTTTCAAATGCTGCTGCCCACTCTGTCAAATGATCCATATCCGCATGTCCGCTTATGCCCGGAAGATTTGTTATGTGCGCCTGAACATTGATGTTTTCACCGAAAAGCTTTACTTCTCTTACACCGTTAAGAAGTGCATTTCCTATGGTTCCCGGAACCTGATATCCAACGAAGAGTATTGTACACTCAGGTCTCCAGAGATTGTGTTTCAGATGGTGTCTTATTCGACCGGCCTCGCACATTCCCGATGCAGAAATGATAACGATAGGATGATCTATAAAGTTTATCATTTTAGATTCATCCGGTGATACAGCTACCTTAAGTCCCGGGAAGCTTATTGGGTTTATTCCCTGTTTTATTAGCTCCATCGCTTCCTCGTCAAAGCATTCCTCGATATTCTCGTGGAAAATATGGGTTGCCTCCACGGCAAGCGGGCTGTCTATGTACACCTCAAAATCCTTAAACTGCGGTACAAGATTCTCTGTCTTTATCTTTCTTAAATGGTAGAGCATCTCCTGAGTTCTTCCGACTGAGAAAGCCGGAATGACAACGTTTCCGCCTCTGGCAAATGTCTCTGCTATTACCGCTGAAAGCTTTTGCGCGTAATCCACTTCAGGTCCATGATTTCTGTCACCATATGTGGACTCCATGATTACATAATCTGCTTCCTTAAGATAAACCGGATCTTTGATGAGTGGTCTGTGCTCATGTCCGATATCTCCGGAAAAAACAAGCTTTACTTCTTTTCCATCTTCTTTTACCCAAAACTCAATGCTGGCCGAGCCCAAAAGATGTCCGGCATCCGAAAACTTCACCTTGAGGTTTTCGTCGATTTCCACCATTTCGCTGTATTCAACCGGAACGAAAAGCTCCATACAACCGGCTACATCTTCCTGTGTGTACATTGGTTCCACAATATCTTTTCCGGCTCTCTTGTTTTTACGGTTTCTCCACTCTGCTTCAAATTCCTGAATGTGAGCTGAGTCCTTCAACATGATGTCACAAAGCTCGCATGTGGCTTTCTGTGCATAAATGGTACCCCTGAATCCGTGTGAGTAAAGCAATGGAAGCAAGCCCGAATGATCGATATGTGCATGTGTTACAAACACATAGTCAATGGCTGATGGATTTACAGGTATTTCCTGGTTCACATACAAATCAGGTCCCTGCTTCATACCGCAATCAACCAAGAATCTTTTGCTACCGTACTGTACGTAATGACAGCTACCCGTTACCTCGTGGTCTGCTCTAAGAAAGTTTAGTAACATAGGCTCTTCTCCTTTTCCCCATTTTATTTGGACCCACTCGACACTAAAGATCAAGTGGGTCCTAATTTTTTATTATTTAATTATTTCAAGCGTAGCGCTTGTGCCCAGTCTGTTTGCTCCGGCCTTAACCATAGCTTCAGCTGTAGCCTTGTCTCTGATTCCGCCGCTGGCTTTAACACCAAGGTCTTTTCCTACAACCGCTCTCATGAGCTTTACATCCTCGGCCTTTGCCCCCCCTGTTGAAAAACCGGTAGATGTCTTAACAAAATCTGCTCCTGCTTTCTTAGAAAGCTCGCAAGCTTTTTTCTTCTCATCGTCTGTCAAAAGACATGCTTCGATGATAACCTTTAAAAGAACTTTCTTTGTGCATGCATCTTTAACTGCTGCAATATCAAAAAGTACTTCATCATATTTTTTATCTTTGAGTGCACCGACATTTATTACCATATCGATTTCATCGGCACCGTCTTCAATAGCTACAAGTGTCTCGCACACTTTAGCCTTTGTGCTCATCTGTCCCAAAGGAAATCCTATTACAGTACATGTCTTTACACCGCTTCCCTTAAGGTTCTTTGCAACAAATCCGGTATAGTACGAATTCACACAAACTGAAGCAAACTTATTTTCCTTTGCCTCATCAACTATTTTTTTAACGTCTGCCTCTTTGGCATCTGCTTTTAATATTGTGTGGTCAAATAATTTTGTATCCAAACTCATAATATTCCTCTCTTAATTATTCTTTTTCATAAATCCCAAATCTCTGTCTAAAGCATTAGCCGATTTGCCCTATTTAACAAATTGCATTACTTTAGATTTCCGTTTGTGAACCCCAGTGGCATCAATTCCCTCAGCGAATAGGTTTTGTATTCCAAGGACGACTTAGCAAGTATAATCTTGAATTCATCCGGGTCACAAAACTCTGTCATAACCTGTCTGCACACTCCGCAAGGCGGACAATAATCAAGCTCTGTCGCGTCCTCTGGGCCACCTACAATGGCTATGGCCTTAAATTTTGTTTCACCATCGCTGATGGCTTTAAAAAATGCTGTTCTCTCGGCACATACGGTCGGTGTAAAAGAAGAGTTTTCAATGTTACACCCCGTATATATCCTGTCTTCCGATGTCAGAAGAGCTGCTCCCACTTTGAATCCTGAGTAAGGGGCATATGAGAATCTTCGCATTCTGAATGCTTCTTCTATAAGAACTTCTGTCATAGACGTCCCCCCTATTCAAATATGGTTGATGTCCATATCATATTTATTGAGCTTTTAGATGCTTGTGGCAAGCTCAAGAGCCACCTCCATCATGTCTCTGAATGCAACCTGTCTGTCCTCCGGTGGTAAAGACTCTCCTGTAAAGAGATGATCTGAAATAGAGAACATTCCAAGCGCTTTCTTGTGTGTTACGGCTGCATTGATGTAAAGAGCTGCAGATTCCATCTCAAGTGCAAGACATCCGATATCTTTCCATCTCTGTGCGGCATTTTCAGCAAATGTATAGAATACATCCTCAGAAACGACATTACCAACCATGGTATGTACGCCCTGCTTTTTAGCAATCTCATAAGCCTTATACAGAAGATCAAAATCTGCAATAGGAGCAAATGTTCCAGGAAGATTAAGTCCTGATGCATAATTTGAATCTGTTGATGCTCCCTGAGCAATTACGAGGTCCTTGAGCTTCAAATCAGGATGAAGTCCACCTGCCGAACCGATTCTAATAATGTTATCAACATCATAGTGTGTGTAAAGCTCGTATGAGTAGATACCTATTGAAGGCATTCCCATACCGGATCCCATTACGGAAACCTCTTTTCCTTTATATGTTCCGGTGAATCCGAGCATATTTCTTACTTCGTTGAAACACTTTACGTTTTCAAGGTATGTGTCTGCAATGAATTTTGCTCTGAGCGGATCGCCCGGCATAAGAACTGTTTTTGCTATATCGCCTTTTTCTGCATTATTGTGCGGTGTTCCCATATAATATCTCCTTTATTTCTTTATTTATGAATCTATTATACCACGTAAGCGACGAGGAGAATACAAATGTATTTGTATTCGACGACCGTAACGTGATAACAGTCGCTTTGCGACTGTTATACCACGACTAGGAAAACTCTTTATGCTTTATTTCTTTCTATAAGTATTCTTATTGCGTCAACAGCTGTTTCTATGGCACCGTTCACGTCATGAACCTGCTTATTTTCAAGTCCGGCTTTTGCTCTTTCCTGATTTGCCACTACAAGACAAACTGTACCAACCTTGACTCTCAAATATGATCCAACAATAAAAAGTGCTGCTGATTCCATTTCAGATGCCAAAGATCCACATTTTATCCAGGCATCCCATTTATTGAGAAGATCATAGCCCACAGGTTTTACCTCAGGCTCATGCTGTCCATAAAACGAATCCTTGCTCTGCGCTACTCCAATATGATATCTTCTGCCTTTCTTCTCCGCTGCATCTCTCAATGCAGTCACAATATCAAAATCTGCTACTGCCGGATACTCAATAGGAGCATATTCACGGCTTGTGCCTTCCATTCTTATAGAACCTGTCTCTATAACTAAATCTCCACCGAGAACATCAAGCTGCATTCCTCCGCAAGTACCTACTCTTATAAAATATTTTGCTCCACATCTTACCAACTCTTCCATGGCAATGGAAGCTGATGCTCCACCGATTCCTGTAGAGGTTACACTGACCTTTACTCCACCAATATAACCTGTATATGTTACAAATTCTCTTACATCGGCTACAAGTTTTGCATCATCAAAATACTCCGCTATTTTAGCGCATCTTTTC
The DNA here is from genome assembly GCA_024692885.1 of Lachnospiraceae bacterium. GTDB lineage: Bacteria > Bacillota > Clostridia > Lachnospirales > Lachnospiraceae > JAILHT01. Next base: position 9,117 of record JAILLZ010000203.1, read on the forward strand.
GGATCTCCCGGCAAGATAACATACTCACCTACATCTCCGGGTCCTATTCCCGTATGATACTGTTTTCCGGATCCTTCTGTGTAATCTACCATACTAAACTCCTTTATTTAAATATGAAAACCATAGATTATTTCATAATCTATAAGATTCCTATAATGAATGTAAGAGCCACCGCTTTCGCGATGGCCCTCCCATTGTAAATATTATCAGCTCTATATTAAAGAATTTTCGTATTAAGCAAATATAGGAACAAGAATGATGAATCCTAATGCTGTTACGATACCAGATACGATAAGTACGATTGCACAGTATCCCATGATATCTCTTGCTCCGAGTCCAGCAACGCCGAGTGCAGGAAGAGCCCAGAATGGCTGAAGCATGTTTGTCCATGCATCTCCCCAAGCAATACCCATAGCAGTTACGGCTGGTGATACACCAAGCTCGAGTCCTGCAGGCATCATGATAGGTCCCTGAACTGACCACTGTCCACCACCTGATGGAACGAAGAAGTTAACAACTCCGGCTGCTAAGTAGCAGAATACTGGGAATGAACGTGGTGATGAAATGCTTACGAAGAAGTTTGACATAGCTGCTGCAAGTGAAACTCCTGAAGCTCCTGCGGTAACCATCATACCCTGGATTCCAGCGTAGAATGGGAACTGAAGGATGATACCACCGGCAGAATCAGCTGCCTGTGTAATAGCACGTACATATCCGATTGGTGTCTTATGAACAGCGATACCAAGAATCAAGAAGATAAGGTTAACGATGTTAAGTGTAAGAGCACTAAGGATGTTTCCTGCATTTACAAAGTAGTAAACGATGTAAACAACACCAAGAACTACTGTGATGATTGAAAGTATTGGGCTGTTCTCGATCTTCTCAGCAGGTGTTACAGGCTCTGGATATGTCTTCTCCTCGTCAACAAGAAGTGCAGGATCGATAGATACTGTATCCTTCTCGTCAGGATGCATAGCCTTAAGTACAAGTGCAAGTACGATAACAAGAACAACGATCATGATAAGGTTCCAAGCAGAGAAGATTGTCTCTGATGTTGGAACTGGCTCTGTAACTGCTCCACCTGTGTTTGCGATAACACCATCAGCATTGAGTGTTGTCATAGAAAGTGGAATAGATCCAGAAATTCCTGAGTGCCAGATAACGAATCCGGCATAAGCTGCTGCTATAATCAGACGGTAATCTACGTTAGGAATCTTCTTAGCTACTTCCTTAGCAAGAAGTGCTCCAACGATAAGTCCGAATCCCCAGTTGATGAAACAAGCGATTGCAGAGATAACAAATACGAATGCTATCGAGCTTGAAGGCTTTTTAGGAATGTCAGCGAGTGCAACGATTCCTCTCTTAACAACTGGTGCGTTAGCGAGCGCGCTACCAAGAACAAGAACCAAAGCCATCTGCATTGAGAATGCGAGTAAGTTCCAAACTCCGCCACCCCATGCGGCTACGACTTCGATTGGGCTCATACCTGTAACAGGTATAGCTGCGATGAATACGATGATGGTCAAGATGATACAGAACACAAATGCATCCGGCAAGAAGTTCTGAACGAGCTTAACACATCCGTTGGTGAATTTTTTAAACATATTTCTTCTCCCTTCGCCAATAAATTTACATTGAAATTATAGCATTGTGATATGTCATTTGCAACGAAATAATTTATGATTTTTTTACATTTTACTCATAAAATGTTTAAATTTTGCCATTTCTTTTGTGCATTATTTTAAATTATGCATATCATTTTCTCATTTCTTATATAAAAAATCACCATAAGACATGTTATATGTTCATTATCTTTTGTACGTCATGTTCACTCGGCATAAAATGCCATTTTTAATAATTATTTTTGTATATTTATAGAATCTTCTTGCGCGCTTATTTCAGTTGGCTTATTATCTAATTTATGAAAAAGTGAGGAGGAAAAAACATGACCATTATACCTGAAAAGTATTCTTCCGATCTGTCATTGCACGATACACAGGTTGCAATCAAGACCGTAAAAGACTTTTTCCAGAATCTTCTGGCAGACAGAATGAACCTTCAGCGTGTTACAGCGCCTTTATTTGTAGATCCGAAATCAGGTCTCAATGATAATCTCAATGGTGTTGAACGTCCGGTAAACTTCGATATTCTCAATCAGAACGGCAGAGAAGCCGAAGTTGTTCACTCTCTTGCAAAGTGGAAAAGATATGCTCTTGACAAATACGATTTCAAGCCGGGCTATGGTTTGTACACTGATATGAACGCAATTAGAAGAGATGAGGAAACCGACAATATCCATTCTCTTTTCGTAGATCAGTGGGACTGGGAAAAGGTAATTGAAAAGTCGGACAGAAATGTTGATACTTTGAAAGAAGCTGTTTGTACTATATATAAGGTATTGAGAAAAACCGAAAAATACATGTCCATTCAGTACGACTATATCCACGAGATTCTGCCACACGATATCTTCTTTATCACAACTCAGGAGCTCTTGAATCTGTATCCTGGCAAGAATGCAAAGGAAAGAGAATACCTTATCGCAAAAGAAAAAGGTGCTGTTTGCATAATGCAGATAGGTGATATTCTTTCAAACGGAGAGAAGCATGACGGTCGTGCACCGGACTATGATGACTGGGCACTCAATGCTGATATCATAGTATATTACCCTGTTTTAGACATTGCCCTTGAGCTTTCATCAATGGGTATAAGAGTTGATGAGGATTCTCTTAAATCCCAGCTTGATAAAGCCGGATGTCCTGAGAGAGCAGAGCTTCCTTTCCAGAAAGCAATCCTTGAAAAGAAACTTCCTTACACCATGGGTGGAGGAATCGGACAGTCAAGAATATGTATGTTCTTCTTAAGAAAGGCTCATATCGGCGAAGTTCAGTGCTCGCTGTGGCCGGAAGAAGAGTCAGCCAAGTTAAATGAAGCAGGAATCAAACTGTTGTAATGCTTCAATTGTAAGTACTCAATACTTATAAAAAAACACATATGTTGAAACAAAATAGTGTAAATAAAAACAAGACGATACATAAAAACGTATCGTCTTGCTTTTTTGTAAAAATGAACATGAAAATGCCCAGTTCCGGAATCGAACCAGAGACACGTGGATTTTCAGTCCACTGCTCTACCAACTGAGCTAACTGGGCATTAAGTTGCGGGAATAGGATTTGAACCTATGACCTTCGGGTTATGAGCCCGACGAGCT
>JAILLZ010000232.1 GCA_024692885.1 Lachnospiraceae bacterium
TGAAGGAATTAGGAGCAGATTTTTTCCAGGGGTACTATTTGAAAAGGCCATCGTAAAGGGTAAAGTATTGGGGACCAGCCTATAATTCGAACCATCAATGACCATATGTTACATTATCATTTGTTTTATGATACGAGTAAGAATCAAGAAAAATAGCCATTTTCGAAAATGGCTAATAATTATACCTATATCTACCATCCTGTTCAATATTATGTGCATAAAACAAGGGCGTTTTCACGCCCCTGCCTATTGCACTATCAGTTATTCATCTCTCAGATCTTAGATTATTCCTATTAAGATTAGAATGTTTTGAAATCTGCCATTGCAAAAATATTATCTCTTTGAGAACTGTACGAACGTAAAAAAAGCCCCAGTGGGGCTTTTTTAGCGAGTAGCCTCAAAGCTATGCTTTGAGGTGACCTCGGAAACCGAGGTCATTGGAACAAAAAAATCCCTCTGCATAAGCAGAGGGATATATTCGTTCCAATTATCTCTTTGAGAACTGTGGTGCACGACGTGCAGCTTTGAGACCGTATTTCTTTCTCTCTTTCATACGTGGATCTCTTGTTAAGAATCCTGCAGTCTTGAGAGCTGGTCTGTACTCGTTGTCTACATTGAGGAGAGCACGTGCAATACCATGTCTGATTGCTCCTGCCTGTCCTGTGTATCCGCCACCTTTTACGTTTACAAGTACATCGAACTTATCAGCATTTCCTGTAAGAACGAGTGGCTGGCGAACGATAACCTTGAGTGTCTCGAGTCCGAAATACTCATCGATATCTCTCTTGTTTACTGTTACTTTTCCTGTACCAGGAACTAAGTATACTCTGGCAACAGATGATTTTCTTCTTCCTGTTCCGTAATATCTTGAATCAGCCAATGTGATTTACCTCCTTAATTAAAATGCTAATACTTCAGGCTTCTGAGCTGCATGCTTGTGCTCCGGTCCTGCGTATACAAAAAGTTTTGTGTACATTTCTCTTCCGAGAGGTCCCTTTGGAAGCATTCCCTTAACAGCATGCTCGATAACTCTCTCAGGATGCTTGTTCATCATCTCACGAAGAGTTGTCTCTTTCATTCCACCTACATAGTCTGAATGATGATAGTAAATCTTCTGATCAAGTTTCTTTCCTGTAACTTTAACCTTCTCAGCGTTAACAACGATTACATAATCTCCTGTATCGATGTGTGGTGTGAAGATAGGCTTATTCTTTCCTCTTAATACTTTAGCAACCTCTGATGAGAGACGACCTAATGTCATTCCATCAGCGTCAACTACATACCATTTTCTATCAATAGTAGCAGGACTAGCCATAAATGTCTTGTTCATTGGTATTCCTCCTTGTAACTTTCAAACTTCGAATCGGTATCTCAGACCTCGTATGTCCGGACGCTGCCTTAAATACCTAAATCTATATAGTTCAAATGCTAACCGGGGCTTTGGTTCGCACTTTTACACTAAACAGCCCTCATATTATATGTCATGAATTTCAATATGTCAAACGTTTTTGCTGAAACTTCGGATCATATTGAGAGAAAGTTTTCGTGTTTTTGATGCACAATTCTAAAGGCACGCGGGAAGATTGTCGTTTACTCCCCTTATAACTTTTTCCGCAAATGTTGCGATATCGTCTACCGATTCCTTCAATCCACCGTCTATCCAGCGCTTCAGTATGCCGTTGCAGCCCTCCGCCACAAAGAAATACATCCATTCCTTTTTCGATTCATCCAGATTTGGAAATTTTGCTTGTATTATTTCCATGTTGTCTCCATAACAGATGTCAAAGAGTCTCTCCCTGAACCTTTTATCCGATTTTTCCTCGAATGTCATGGAGTAAAACAATAAATTTTCCTTCACGTCCTCCACAACGATTCTTATGGCCTCGTGATACCCCCTGCTGCTGACGTTTGATAGTTTCTCCTGCAGATTGAATAATAGTTCATCCTCCAGTTTCTGCATGAGGTCAAACGGATTGTCATAGTATTTGTAAAAGGTTCCGCGGTTTATCTCCGCTCTTTCACATATCTCCTTTACAGTGACTTTCTCCAATGGTTTCTCCTTTAAAAGCTCAAGAAACACGTTTTTTACAACCATCTTTGTGTATCTTGTTCTTGCATCCATGGCTTCCCCTTCTATCTACAAATAGTAAATCAGTTCCATCTCAGCCGTTTTATTGAACACATGAGTAATCGGTGTCCACTAACTAACATTTTTCATGAAATTGCTGATTGTAACCTAATGTGATAACTAATAAACTTTTCCTCGTTATTGAACACGTGTCTAAGAAATAGCACAATGTACATTCAACGTCAATAGAAATAACAGAAAAGGATAAAAAACATGAGCACAATTATAGTAGTGGATTCAGCTTCCGACATTCCAAGAGAAGATGCCAAGAAAATGGGAATGACTCTTCTTCCCATGCACGTTTACTTCGGTAATGAGGAGTATCTTGAGGGAGTAACGCTTTCCAACGACCAGTTTTATGAAAAACTTGTAGAGACCGACACCTTTCCGAAAACAAGCCAAATTCCGCCTGCGGAATACGAGGATGCCTTCAAAAAGATTCTTGATGAAAGCAGCGAAAACGAAATAGTCTGCATCACGGTTTCCGCCGGACTTTCCGGATGTTATCAGAGCGCCTGCATGGCCGCAACCGAGTTTCCGGGCAGGGTGTTTGTGGTTGATTCTATGACGGTGTCTCTGGCCGAGAAGATCATTGCAGAGTTTGGCCAAAAACTTGCCGATGAAGGAAAAACCGCACGTGAAGTAGCGGAGATATTAGAAATAAAGAAAAACGACGCTCAGATAATCGCACTTCTTGATACACTGGAATATTTGAAAAAGGGAGGTCGTATTTCCTCTGCAGTAGCTCTTGCCGGAAATCTACTTTCCATCAAGCCCGTGGTAACCACCGAAAACGGCGAGGTTGTTCTTTTGGGACAGGCCAGAGGTTCAAAAGCCGGCAACAACAAACTGAACGAGTTTGTCAAAAAAACCGGAGGAATAGATTTTACCATGCCTATATGCCTAGGCTACACCGGTTTGGATGATAAATTGCTGAGCAAATATGCCAACGATTCAAAGGAGCTTTATGCAGAGTATGACAAGCCATTGGGAAGATACCGTATCGGATGCGCAGTTGGGACCCACGTAGGTCCCGGAGCCATCGCCACAGCCTTCTTTTCAAAATCGGACTCGGATAAATAACTAAGTCTAAGTAAGAGTTACTATCATCAATGTAAAACAACCGGGCCATCAAAGCCCGGTTGTGTATCATTCTTTGTATTCAATTCCTATCATGGTAAGTCCATGTGCCGGTGCGGTCGGCCCTGCATACTGCCTGTTCCTCCTGGCAAGTATGACAGGCATCTGCTCCGGCTCTATTTCGCCCATTCCGGCCTGCATCAGTGTTCCCGCTATGATTCTGACCATGTTGTAAAGGAAGCCCGAACCCGTGACTCTTATTTTTATCACGTCGTCCTCCTGCTTAACGGAACAGCTGTAAAGAAATCTTACCTTTGAAAGTCCCGCCTCCGCATGGGATGAGCAAAAGCTGGTAAAATCGTGTTTTCCAACAAGATAAGATCCCGCTTTTCTCATTTTCTCCACATCAAGCTTTCTGTAGCAGAAATAGGTATCTCTTCTCCTTGTGGGATCCGGAAACTCTCTGTTCAGTATCCTGTATTCGTATGTCTTTCTGCTCTCGACTTTTCTAGGGTGGAAATCTTTATCCACCTCGCAGGAATCCACGACAACAATGTCATCCGGAAGCCTTTGATTCAGCGCGTAGGAAATCTTTTCCGCAGGCATTCTGTGGTTGGTGTCAAACACCGCCACGTTTCCGAGTGAATGAACCCCGGAATCGGTTCGGCTGGCGCCAGTAACCACTATCTCCTCACCCAAAAGCTCGCTTAAGTTTTTGTTTAAGACCTCTTCGATGGAAATACCGTTCGGCTGAACCTGCCAGCCGTGATAATCGGTTCCGTCGTAGGCCACTGTAAGTTTTACTCTTTTCATATATCTAAATAAATGTATTGCTAAATTGAAATATCGGCATTAGTATCCGAAGATTCTCAAAACGATGACTGTCGCAAGAAACGCAAACAGAACTATGTAAGCCAAAGCGTCGGCTTTGCCATATCTCAAAGGTTTCATTTTTGTTCTTCCGGCTCCGCCTGTGTAGCATCTGGCTTCCATCGCCATCGCAAGATCATCGGCCCTTCTAAATGCAGATACAAACAAAGGAACCAAAAGCGGTACCATGTTCTTGGCCTTCTGTATTATGTTTCCCTTCTCAAAGTCCGCACCTCTTGCCATCTGTGCCTTCATGATAAGATCGGTTTCCTCAATAAGAATCGGAATGAATCTAAGCGCGATACTCATCATCATAGCTATGGCATGAACCGGAACTCCGATTTTTGAAAATGGAGCAAGCCCTGTCTCAAGTCCGTCTGTCAGCTGATTTGGTGTGGTGGTTAATGTCATTATTGAGGTGCCCACGATGAGGTAGCTCAATCTTATGAGCATTAGCACTGCCATTCTGACGCCTTCCGGATAGACTTTTATCGGTCCAAGTACAAAGACCGGATTAATTCCCGGGGTGAGCACCAAATTAAAAAGTGCTGACAATATCATAAGTATAACTATGGCCTTTAAGCCTTTTATCATATATAAGAACGGTACTTTGCTGAGTTTCACGGCCAACACAAGAAAAGCTGTAATCACCGCAAAACCTACTACTCCCTTAAAAAGAAAAAGGGATACAACATATACAAGTGTAGCTACCAGCTTAACCCTCGGGTCAAGTTTATGTATAACCGAATCCGCCGGGTAGTACTGTCCTAAAGTAATTTCTCTTAACATAATGCTTTCAAAATACTCCTTTTGGCTTCATCGATTGTTGTGGCATTCACATCCACATCAAGACCTTTTTCCTTAAGCTCATGCATAAGATAGGTAACCTGCGGTGCGGCAAGTCCTGCCTGCTCCAGCTCTTTATAATGCTTGAACACTTCATCAGGAGTGTCATCGAACATGACTTCTCCGTCATTCATCACTATGATTCGCTGTACGTATTTCGCAACATCTTCCATACTGTGGGAAACCAAAACAACAGTGATATTCTTTTCTTCGTGCATTTTTGAGATGAGGTCGAAAATCTCATCACGTCCCTTTGGATCAAGTCCTGCGGTAGGTTCATCAAGGATTATCACATCCGGATGCATCGCGATGACACCTGCTATTGCAACTCTTCTCTTCTGTCCTCCCGAAAGTTCAAACGGTGACTGATAGTAAAGGTTTTCATCAAGACCAACCATTGAAAGAGCTTCAAATGCTCGAAGACCTGCTTCCTCTTTGCTGAGTCCCTGATTCTTCGGTCCGAAACTCACATCGTCAAAGATGGTGGTCTCAAAAAGCTGATGCTCAGGATACTGGAATACAAGACCAACCTTTGTTCTTAAAGTCCTAAGGTCATAATCTTCGTCATAGATATCCTGACCGTTGTAATAAATAGCTCCCGAAGTAGCCTTTATAAGACCGTTCAGATGCTGAATCAACGTGGATTTTCCCGATCCGGTATGTCCGATGATTCCTATGAACTGACCGTCTTCAATGGTCAGATTTATATCTTTTAAAGCCTGTATCTCGTAGGCTGTTCCCGTGCTGTATGTATAATTTACATGATCTAGGATAATCGACATAACGCTTCTACAAGTTCCTCTCTTGTGAGTATTCCTTCAGGTATATCTAACCCTGCCTCTTTTAATTCATGTGCCAAAAGTGTAATCTGCGGCACATCAAGTCTGTGTTCTTTCAATTCTTCAACTTTTGAAAACACTTCCTTCGGTGTTCCCTGCATAACGAGCTTTCCTGAATCCATGACAAATACTCTGTCACAGTCCACTACCTCTTCCATGTAGTGTGTTATGAGAATTACGGTCACACCCTTCTTCTTGTTCAGCTCATGTACTGCTGCAAGGACTTCCTTTCGTCCGTTTGGATCAAGCATGGCTGTTGGCTCATCGAGGATTATGCATTTTGGCTCCATGGCCATAACTCCGGCAATGGCAACTCTCTGCTTCTGTCCTCCTGAAAGTTTATTTGGGGAATGTGTTCTGTATTTTATCATTCCGACAGACTTCAGACTCTCTTCCACTCTGGTCCAGATTTCATCGGTAGGCACACCGATGTTTTCCGGTCCGAATCCAACATCCTCTTCCACGACACTGGCTATAATCTGGTTGTCCGGATTCTGAAAAACCATTCCCGCGGTACGTCTGATTGGATAGGTAAACAACGGATTTGATGTGTCTTTTCCGTCCACCCACACCGTTCCTTCGGTAGGCGAGAGCAAGACATTTATATGTTTTGCGAAGGTGGATTTTCCAGAACCATTGTGTCCCAAAACAGCCACAAAGCTTCCCTCTTCTATATCCATATCTACGTGATTGATGGCGGTCTGTATCATTTTGACATTGCCGTCCTCATCACGTCTTATATATTCATGTACAAGATCTTTTGCTTTTATGATACTCATTTTTTCTCTTATCTTTCGTCTGTGATTTTGGAAAGAAACTAATCCCAATGAAGTCTGTGCAATTCACCCTGAAGCTTCATGGATTCAAATCCGTTCTGGCGAAGTGCTTCGTACAAAACTATAGCAACCGAGTTTGACAGGTTTAAAGACCTGGTTTCCCCTATCATAGGTATTCTGATACATTCATCGGGATGCTCTACAAGAATCTCCTCCGGTATTCCGGCAGACTCTTTTCCGAACATTATATAGCAGTCCGGTTCAAAAGAGACATCAGAATATACATGGCGCCCTTTTGTGGTCGCCATGTATATTTTTGCCCCTTTATTTTTTTCAAGAAAATCATTCCAGTCCAGATATCTTGTCACATCCAGATCTGCCCAATAATCCATACCTGCACGCTTCAGATTTTTTTCGCTCAATCTGAAGCCCAGAGGTTCAATAAGATGAAGTCTGGTACCCGTAGCCACGCAGGTTCTTCCTATATTTCCCGTGTTCGCAGGTATCTCAGGTTCATATAAAACTATATTTAACATTACTCGACTTTTCCGTCCTTTAAATCATTCAGGAATCCTTCGATTCTGTCCAACGCCTCTCTCAAATCATCGAGGGAATATGCGTAGGATATTCTCAAGAATCCCTCGCCGCATCTTCCGAAAGCGGTTCCAGGAACTACTGCAACCTTGGCGGTACGCAGAAGCTTCTCAGCGAACTCATCGGATGTCATACCCAATTGCTTGATGCAAGGGAATACGTAGAAAGCTCCCTTTGCCTCGAAAGTAGGAAGTCCCATCTTATTGAGTCTGTGGAGAAGATACCTTCTTCTTCCATCATATTCTTCCCTCATGGTCTCCACATCCGAGTCACCGTTCTTTAATGCTTCAACTGCAGCATACTGGCTGGTAGTAGGTGCGCACATGATGGCAAACTGATGAATCTTTATCATCTGTGTGATTATCGTTTCAGGCGCACAGGCATATCCCAGTCTCCATCCGGTCATAGCATATGCTTTAGAAAAACCGTTTATGGTAATCGTTCTCTCCCACATTCCGGGGATTGTTGCTATCGGTACATGTTTTTCCTCTCCGTAGGTCAGCTCCGAATAAATCTCATCGCTCAACACAAAGATGTCGTGATCGATAACAACTTTTGCTATTTTTTCCAAATCCGCTTTTTCCATAATCGATCCTGTAGGATTGTTTGGAAATGGAAGGATAAGTATTTTCGTTTTTTCGGTTATAGCTTCTTCGAGCTGCTCCGCAGTGAGTCTGAATTCGTTTTCTTCCTTCAGCTCGATGATTATCGGGACTCCGCCTGCAAGTATCGTACAAGGCTCGTACGAAACATAGCTTGGCTGAGGGATCAAAACTTCATCGCCCGGATCAAGCATAGCTCTAAGTGCTATATCTATTGCTTCGCTGCCTCCGACAGTAACTATTGTCTCTTTGTTGTAATCGTATTTCAGATTATATTTTCTGTCGAGATAACGACAGATTTCCACCTTCAGATCCTTAAGTCCGGCATTTGATGTGTAGAAGGTTCTTCCCTTTTCAAGTGAATAGATTCCCTCATCT
>JAILLZ010000104.1 GCA_024692885.1 Lachnospiraceae bacterium
TAGAGAAGAGTGTCGTCATTTGCGGTACCCGGAGCAATCTTATCGAGTGCGTAAATCATCTCGATGATACCGTCTAAGATACGCTTTGGAAGAACAAGGCTAAGATCGCCCGGTGTAGCAGCGAGGGTAGGAGTAACCATACCTTCCTCGATACGCTTTTCGTTGCTTCGTCTTCCTCTTACAAGATCGCCGAATCTCTGAACGATTACACCACCACCGAGCATGTTTGAAAGCTTAACGATGTTTTCACCGTATCCGTTGCTGTCCTTGAATGGCTCAGTGAAGTGTTTTGCAACGAGGAGAGCGAAGTTTGTGTTCTCGGTCTGAAGATCTTCGCTGTCGTAGCTGTGTCCGTTTACGGTAACTATACCGTTTGTGTTCTCATTTACTACGATTCCGTGAGGGTTCATACAGAATGTTCTGACTGCGTCCTCAAATTTTTCGGTTCTATATACAATCTTGCTCTCGTAAAGCTCGTCTGTGAGATGAGAGAAGATTACTGCAGGAAGCTCTACACGAACACCGATATCTACACGGTTTGACTTTGTAGGGATGTCAAGTTTTTCGCAGACTGTTTCCATCCACTTGCTTCCGCTTCGTCCAACTGAGATAATGCAGTGCTTTGATACAAATGAACCATCATCTGTAGTTGTGATATATTCGTCGTTTTCTATCTCTATGTTTCTTACAGGAGAGTTGAAGAAAAAGTCTACCGAATCCTTCATCTCATCGTAGATGTTTCCGAGAACGACATAGTTTACGTCAGTTCCAAGATGTCTAACAGATGCATCGAGAAGCTTGAGCTTATTCTGCATACAGAGCTTCTTTAAGCCTGTTCCGGAAGTAGAGTACTTCTTTGTTCCCTCACCGCCGTGTGACATGTTGATGGTGTCCACGTACTCCATGAGGTCTATAGCCTGCTTCTTTCCGATGTGCTCGTAAAGAGTTCCACCGAAATCGTTTGTGATATTATACTTACCGTCAGAGAAAGCTCCGGCGCCGCCGAAACCGTTCATGATGGCACATGTTTTACAATTTATACAGCTCTTTATCTTATCGCCGTCGATTGGACATTTTCTCTTGTCCAAAGGATTTCCGGCATCGAATACTGCTATTTTAAGGTCTTTCTTTGACTGAAGAAGCTCGTAGGCGGAGAATATACCTCCCGGACCGGCTCCTATTATGACAACGTCATATCTTTTAGTTCCCATATGGTACCTCCCTGTATAGGTTGTGGTTGTGTTGACACACGGAATATATTATACATGGTTTTCATATATAAGTCATTAAGTTTTATGCAATAATTTTGCTTATAACCATTTTGCAGATGGCATTTCCCTTTGAAGAAAACTTTTCTTCGTACTCTGTCATCACGTTGCCCTCGTTCATTTTAGGGTCGTTGTGAAGATCTCTTGTAAAGGCATCAAGCTTAAAAAGAGGAGAGGCATCCACCTCTTCGAGAGAGAAATCAAAAAGCCCTACATTGTCGGTCTTAAACTCTATAATGCCATCATCCTTTAAGATGAGGTCGTAACGCTCCAAGAATTCTCTTGAAGTGAGACGTCTTCTTGCATGTCTGTCCTTCGGCCACGGATCTGAGAAATTGAGATATATCTTTGACACCTCGCCTTTTTCAAAAATCTCCGGAAGGGTAGCTGCATCCACGCAAATGAATCTCAGGTTGTCTATCGGATTCTCATCCATCTTTTGAACGGCGCGGTAGAGCACGCTCTGGTATCTCTCCACTCCGATATAGTTTATGCCGAGATTTTTAAGGGCAAGCTCTGTCAAAAACTTTCCTTTTCCCATACCGATTTCCATGTGGATGGGGTTGGTGTTCTCGAAGAATTCGTGCCATTTTCCTTTGTATTCTTTCGGCTCGTTAATGCAGAAGATGCTTTCCTCAATGGCGCCCGCTGCGGCCGGTATATTTCTAAGTCTCATAAATACCTCTTTCTATATAAATGCTTTTTTGAGCAAAACAAAATATATCACGTTTATTTCGCTTTTGCTATAGTTAAGGGAATGTTTATTGTAAATGCACATAAATTAATGTAATATAGGCTCCGTATGGAGAAGAATAAACAATACAATAAGAGAAGAAAGGGCAGCGAATTTGAAGATGCCGCGGCTAAGTACCTTGTGGGGAAGGGACATAGAATTTTAGCGAAAAACTTCAGGAACAGATTTGGGGAAATCGATATTGTTTCATTTGATGAAAAAAGCAGATTGCTGGTTTTTACGGAGGTTAAATACAGAGCGCATGAGAGAACGGGAAGCCCGGAGGAAGCGGTGACCCTGCAAAAACAAAGGAATATTTCTCTCGTTGCGCAATACTACATTATGAAATACGGACAATATGCGGACATCCCCGTGAGATTTGATGTGATAGCATTCCACGGAGAAGAATTAAAGCATATACCCGATGCATTTCCTTTTCGGTGCTGATTTAAGAAGGCACCTAATGCATTTTCCATTTCGGAGCTGACTATGAATCTGACGTACAAAACAAAAGAAGATATATTCCGGGAAGATGACTTCCTTTTGCATTTTAAAAAGCTTGAAAACACGGGACTTGTGAAACATTGCTTTACAACAAGACTTGGCGGCGTGAGTCATGGTATTTATGAGTCCATGAATATGGGGCCGCTCCTTGATGACGATATAGAAAACGTCAGAGAAAACTATAAAAGGGTGACTGCAAAGATAGGCGTGCCTTATGAGTCGGTTGTCCTCTCAAGGCAGACGCACACCACAAACGTGAGAAGAATAACGTTAACAGATGTGGGAAACGGTGTATTGAGAGAGAACGCTTTTACTGACGTAGACGGACTTATCACAAATGAGACGGGGGTTACGCTTGTGACACATTTTGCGGACTGCGTCCCTTTGTATTTCGTTGACACCAAAAACAAAGCCATCGGCCTTTCACATTCCGGTTGGAGAGGCACAGTAAATAAGATGGGAAAAGTGACAGTGGAGAAGATGAAGGAAGAATTCGGAACTTACCCGAAGGATTTGGTCTGCGCCATAGGTCCTTCCATCTGCATGGATTGTTATGAGGTGAGCGAAGATGTAGCCTTGGAGTTCGAGAAGGCGTTTCCTGAAGAAATAGAGAATATCCTTTATAATAAAGGTAACGGTAAGTATCAGTTAAATCTTTGGAAGGCAAATTACCATGTGCTTAGGGAAGCCGGAGTGAGGGGAGAAAACATTGCTGTGACAGACCTTTGCACCTGTTGCAATCCGAAGCTTCTTTTTTCACATAGGGCGAGCCATGGAAAAAGAGGTCTTATGGGGGCTTTTTTAGCTTTAAAGTAGAAAGACGAGGATAATTAATTGAAAGAACATTTAATTTCCAATGTACTGCCGGGCAGCATTGCGGAAGAAATGGAAATTGAAAAGGGTGATTATCTTCTCACTGTTAATGGCAGAGAGCTTGAAGATATATTTGACTACCATTATTTCACCAATGATGAGGAGGTTACCCTTCTTATCAGAAAAGCGGACGGTGAAGAGTGGGAGCTTGAGATAGAAAAAGATTACGACGAGGATCTCGGAATCGAGTTCGAGAATGGTTTGATGGACGATTACAAGTCCTGCTCAAACAAGTGCATTTTCTGTTTCATCGACCAGATGCCGCCGGGAATGAGGGAGACTCTGTATTTCAAGGATGACGATTCGAGACTTTCCTTTTTGCAGGGAAACTATGTTACCCTCACAAATATGAAACAGGCGGATTTGGACAGAATCATTCGTTACCATATGGGACCTATAAATATTTCAGTTCAGACTATGAATCCCGAACTTCGAAAGATGATGCTTCACAACAGATTTGCGGGTGATGCACTAAAAAAAATAGACCTTCTCTACGAGGGCCAGATAGAGATGAACGGGCAGATAGTTCTCTGCAAGGGAGTGAACGATGGAGCTGAGCTTGACTTTTCCATAGGAGAGCTTATAAAATATCTTCCTTATATGCAGAGTGTATCTGTGGTTCCGGTAGGACTTTCAAAATACAGGGAAGGGCTTTACCCGCTCGAACCATTCACAAAGGAAGATGCCTGCGAGGTTATAGATACTATTCACAAATGGCAGGCAGTGTGCATGGAAAAACATGGAACACACTTCGTTCATGCCAGTGATGAGTGGTATCTTTTGGCAGAGAGAGAGCTCCCTGATGAAGATAATTACGACGGATATATCCAGCTTGAAAACGGTGTTGGAATGCTAAGACTTCTCGAGGAGGAGTTTAAGGAGGCTTTAAATGAAGCAAAGCCTGAGCCCGATTATGAGGAAAGCGTTACACTTGTGACAGGAAGACTTGCGGCTCCAACGCTTGAGAGACTTATTGGGATGATGAAGGATAAGTTCCCGAAAGTAAAAGCAGATGTTTTTCCGATCAGAAACGATTTCTTCGGAGAAAGGATTACCGTTTCAGGGCTTCTCACGGGTCAGGATATACTTGCGCAGGTTAAGGAAGCAGGCATAAATACAAGACTTCTTTTGCCTATAAATGTGCTTAGAAGCGGTGAGGAAGTTTTGCTTGATGATGTGACTCTCACAGACCTTAAAACGAGTTTACATCTGCCTATCGATATTGTAAAATCTAGTGGACGTAGCCTGCTTAAGGCGATTTTAGGAAAAGAGGTACAGAATGAGTAAACCAATTGTAGCCATCGTAGGAAGGCCAAACGTTGGAAAATCAACTTTGTTTAATACATTGGCCGGAGAGAGAATCTCCATAGTAAAAGATACTCCGGGAGTAACAAGAGACAGAATTTATGCGGATGCAAGCTGGCTCAATTACAATTTCACGCTTATCGATACAGGTGGAATCGAGCCGGAGAGCAAGGATATCATCCTTTCTCAGATGAGAGAGCAGGCACAGATTGCCATTGATACCGCGGATGTCATCATCTTCCTTGTGGATGTAAAGCAGGGGCTTGTCGATGCCGATGACAAGGTGGCGCTGATGCTTAGAAAATCAGGTAAACCTGTCGTTTTGGTTGTAAATAAGGTGGACAGCTTTGAAAAACAGATGGCTGACACATACGAGTTTTACAATCTTGGAATAGGAGAGCCTGTTCCGATTTCGGCTTCTTCAATGCTCGGTATCGGAGATATGCTCGACGAGGTTGTAAAGTATTTCCCTGATTCAAATGAGGAGGATGCTGAGGATGACAGACCGAGAATAGCCATTATCGGAAAGCCGAATGTCGGAAAATCATCTCTTATAAATAAGCTTGCGGGTGAAAACAGAGCCATCGTTTCAGACATTGCGGGAACTACCCGTGATGCGATAGATTCTGTGGTTAAGTATCACTCTAAAGAGTATGTGTTCATCGATACAGCGGGACTCAGAAGGAAAAACAAGGTTAAGGAAGAGCTTGAGCGCTACAGTATCATCAGAGCGGTGACTGCAGTGGAAAAGGCAGATGTTGTCCTTATAATGATAGATGCCACTGAGGGAGTTACCGAGCAGGATGCAAAGATAGCCGGAATAGCTCATGACAGAGGAAAAGGTATCATCATACTTGTAAACAAGTGGGATGCCATCGAAAAAAATGACAAGACCATCAACGAACATACTCAGAAGATTCGTGAGACCTTAAGCTTCATGCCTTACGCCGAGATTCTTTTTATCTCCGTAAAATCGGGACAGAGAATCGGAAAAATCTATGAGATGATAGATATGGTCATTGAGAACAACTCAATGAGAGTCGGAACGGGAGTCTTAAACGAGATTCTCGCAGAGGCAGTTGCAATGCAGCAGCCACCTTCAGACAAGGGAAAGAGACTCAAGATTTATTATATTACCGAGGTTGCGGTCAAACCGCCTACATTCGTTCTCTTTGTAAATGACAAGGAACTTATGCATTTCTCTTACACCAGATACATTGAAAACAGGATAAGAGAAACCTTCGGATTTAGAGGAACCTCTCTCAAATTCATCATCAGAGAGAGAAAAGAAGACAAATAAAAAAGAGGTTTGGATAGATGATTGTGTTATCCAGAGTGATTTCTGTAATCATAGGATATTTTTGCGGTTGTATACTTTTCGGTTATTTTTATTCGAAAAGAAGAAATGAAGACATTACAAAGATGGGAAGCGGCAATGCGGGAACCACCAACATAATGAGAAATTATGGTTGGAAGGCAGCACTCATAACTTTTCTGGGAGACGTGCTCAAGGTAGTTGTAGCGATGCTCATAGTAAGTGTCATTTTCGGGCGAATATATCCTGAACATTTAGTCGCTCTGAAGCTCTACGCCGGTGCGGGAGCTGTGTTTGGACACAATCATCCTTTTTATATGCCGAAATTTAAAGGCGGAAAGGGAATAGCCTGCACGGCAGGAATCCTCCTTGGATTTTGCCCTGTGGAGATACCTGTTTGCCTTGGATTGTTCGTTCTTGCTGTGGCTTTGACAAGATATGTCTCACTTGGATCAATCCTTGTTTGTGTATCATTCTTTGTTCAGACAGTTGTTTTTAGTGAGTTTGGAATTCTTTCAATCGATGTTGCGAGACGTCCGGAAATATATGTGCTTGCCGCAATCATAATGCTTAGCGGAGTAATAAGGCACAAAGACAACATAAAGCGCCTTTTGGCAGGAAACGAAAACAAATTTGCATTTAAATAAAAAAGCTAAAGTATTGGAGGCATACAATTGAAGGTTGGTATGATTGGCGCCGGAAGCTGGGGAATAGCCCTGACCTCCGTATTACTTAAAAACGGTCACTCGGTGACAGTATGGTCGGCACTTGCCGATGAGATAGACATGCTTAATGAAAAAAGACAGCATGTGGACAAACTTCCGGGAGTTATGCTTGAGGGAGACGTGGAATTTACAACGGATCTTTCCCTTGCCATTAAAGATAAAGAACTTCTCGTACTTGCGGTTCCTTCGGTATTTACAAGAGGTACGGCAAGACAGATGAAGGAATTTGTTGAGCCGGGGCAGATAGTAGTGTCAGTTGCAAAGGGAATAGAGGAAAACACCCTCATGACTCTCGCGGATATCATTTCGGAGGAGATACCAGAAGCAGATGTTGCTGTTCTCTGCGGACCAAGCCATGCTGAGGAAGTGGGAATAGGACTTCCGACAACGGTTGTTGCGGGAGCAAAAACAAGAAAGACAGCAGAATTCGTCCAGAATGCTTTTATGAATGAAGTATTCAGAGTTTACACAAGCCCTGATGTACTTGGAATGG
>JAILLZ010000025.1 GCA_024692885.1 Lachnospiraceae bacterium
GAAGAGTTCATGGACAGATATTTCGGTGGAGAAGAATTCTCCGAGAATGAAATCAGACAGGCTTTGAGAGTTAATGTTTCCGAGGGAAGCATCGTACCTGTTCTCATGGGTTCAAATACTTTATCAAGAGGTCAGTATACATTGCTTACGGATATCGTTAAGTATCTTCCTGGGCCTCATCAGAGAAGTATTATGGGTATCAATGCAAAGACAAATGAAGGCTACAATGCGGATTATGACTTTGCAAAACCTAAGTCAGCGTACGTATTCAAGACAATAATAGATCCGTTTATCGGTAAATATTCCCTTATTAAGGTTAATTCGGGTGTCCTCAAGACCGATGATGTTCTTTGGAATCATCATAAAGACACGGAAGAAAAAATCGGTAAACTTTATGTAATGAGAGGAAACAAGGTTGAAGAAGTACCTGAGCTTCACGCAGGAGACATTGGTGCTTTGTCAAAGCTTGCAGTTACAGCAACTACAGATTCTCTTTCTACAAAGAGCAATCCAATACTCTACATAAGAACAACGATTTCCACACCTTATACTTACATGCGTTATAAAGCTGTTAACAAGGGCGATGACGATAAGATTTCTCAGGCACTTGCAAAGCTTACAGCTGAAGATCTTACACTTAAAGTTGTAAACGATGCTGAAATGAGCCAGACATTGATTTACGGTATCGGAAATCAGCAACTTGATGTTGTTGTTTCAAAGTTAAAAGAGAGATATAAAGTTGATGTTGAGCTGTCTCAGCCTAAGATTGCCTTCAGAGAGACTATTAAGAAAAAAGCTGATGTTGAGTATAAATATAAAAAGCAGTCAGGCGGTCACGGTCAGTATGGCCATGTAAAGATGACTTTCGAGCCATCCGGAAACCTCGAGGAAGCTTACGAATTTACTCAGACTGTTGTTGGTGGAGCAGTTCCAAAGAACTTCTTCCCTGCTGTAGAAAAGGGAGTTGCTGAAGGCGTTCAGAAAGGACCTCTTGCAGCATATCCTGTAGTTGGTGTTAAGGCTAATCTTTATGATGGTTCTTATCATCCGGTAGACTCTTCGGAGATGGCATTTAAGACAGCAGCACTTGGCGCATTCAAGAAAGGATTCATGGAAGCCGGTCCTATACTTCTCGAGCCTATAGCTTCGCTTAAGGTTGAAGTTCCTGATGCTTATACCGGTGATATCATGGGTGATCTCAATAAGAGACGCGGCCGTGTTCTCGGTATGAATCCTACTGAGGCAGGAAAGCAGGAGATAGTGGCTGATGTTCCTTACAAAGAGCTTTACGGCTATGGTACACAGCTCAGATCCATGACAGGAGGTCTTGGAGAATTCTCTTATGAGTTTGCAAGATATGAGCAGGCTCCTTCTGATATTCAGGAGCAAGAGATTGCAGCTCGCGCAAGCAAAGTTTCAAAAGATGTAGATTAATTCTTAAATTCATTTTGTTTTCTTCTTACGACGAAAGATGCACAGATTAATTTTGTGCATCTTTTGTTGTCTTTAAATAGTTTAAAGGAGTTAATAATATTGATTTCATGAGCTGTCACAATCTTGACAAACATACCTGTTATGTTAAAATTTGTATTGTTTTGAATTTATAGGGAATCAGGAGGAAACCCAATGGGAATAACATATAATCACAGAGCCATAGAGAAAAAATGGCACGACAAATGGGAAGCAAATCCTGTCAATGTCAATGATGGGAAGAAAGAAAAATATTATTGTCTCGATATGTTTCCATATCCATCAGGAAACGGTCTTCATGTAGGACATTGGAGAGGTTATGTTATATCCGATGTTTGGAGCAGATACAAAATGCTCAACGGATACTATGTAATTCATCCTATGGGATGGGATGCATTCGGTCTTCCTGCAGAGAATTACGCAATCAAAATGGGTGTTCATCCTGCCATTTCAACAGCAGAGAATGTTGCAAACTTTAAGAGACAGCTCAAGGAAATTGCTGCTGTATATGATTGGGACATGGAAGTAAATACAACTGATCCTAATTTTTATAAATGGACTCAGTGGATTTTCGTTCAGATGTTCAAAAAGGGACTTGCTTATGAGAAAGAGATGCCAATCAACTGGTGTCCATCATGTAAGACAGGTCTTGCTAACGAGGAAGTTGTAAACGGAAAATGCGAGCGTTGCGGTTCCGATGTTACAAAGAAAAACTTAAAGCAGTGGATGTTAAAGATCACAGCTTATGCTGACAGACTTCTCGCTGATTTGGATAAACTCGACTGGCCTGAGAAGGTTAAGAAGATGCAGACCGAATGGATCGGAAAGAGCCACGGTGCTGAAGTATACTTCAAGCTTGATGGAAGAGATGAGTCTATAACAGTTTACACTACAAGACCTGATACTCTCTACGGAGCTACATTTATGGTTCTTGCTCCTGAGCACGAACTTGCTAAGAGCCTTGCAACTGATGAGACAAGAGCAGCTGTTGAGGATTATATCTATCAGTCATCATTAAAGTCATCTGTTGACAGACTTCAGGACAAAGAAAAAACAGGTGTATTCACTGGAAGCTATGCTATCAATCCGTTGAACGGAGCAAAGGTTCCGATTTGGCTTTCAGATTATGTATTGGCAGATTACGGAACAGGAGCAATCATGTGTGTTCCTGCTCATGATGACAGAGACTTTGAATTCGCCAAAAAGTTTGATTTGCCTATCATTCAGGTAATTGCAAAAGACGGAAAAGAAATAGAAGATATGACTGAAGCATACACAGATGCTTCAGGTACAATGATAAATTCAGGTGATTGGAACGGTCTTGAGTCAGGTGAGCTTAAACTTAAAGCTCCTGAGATGATCGAGAAGATGGGCTTTGGTAAGAAGACTACAAATTACAAGCTCAGAGACTGGGTATTCTCAAGACAGAGATATTGGGGTGAGCCAATTCCTATCGTTCACTGTCCTGATTGCGGTAATGTGCCTGTTCCTGAAGATCAGCTTCCATTGCTTCTTCCGGACGTTAAGTCTTACCAGCCTACAGGTACAGGTGAGTCACCACTTGCCGATATTACAGAGTGGGTAAATACAACTTGTCCAAAATGCGGAAAGCCTGCAAAGAGAGAGACAAACACAATGCCTCAGTGGGCAGGTTCTTCATGGTATTTCCTCCGTTATGTGGACAACAAGAATAACGAGGAACTTGTAAACAGAGAGAAAGCCGATAAGTATCTTCCTGTAGATATGTACATCGGTGGTGTTGAGCATGCGGTTCTTCACCTTCTTTATTCAAGATTCTATACCAAGTTCTTGAACGACATCGGTGTAGTTGATTTCGATGAACCGTTTAAGAAGCTTTTCAATCAGGGTATGGTATGCGGTAGAGACAAAGTGACCGGAGCAGCTACAAAGATGTCTAAGTCACTTGGAAACATCGTATCTCCTGATGATATCGTAAGAGATTACGGATGTGATTCACTCAGACTTTACGAGCTCTTTATAGGACCACCTGAGCTTGATTCAATCTGGGATGACAGAGGAATGGAAGGAATCTACAGATTCATGACAAGACTCTGGAATATGGTTAATTCAAATCTTGATAAGGAAGTGCCTGAGACAGAGGAACTCTTAAAGCTCAGAAACAGACTTGTTTCAGATATTAC
>JAILLZ010000031.1 GCA_024692885.1 Lachnospiraceae bacterium
CATAGCTTAAACCTCATATGTCTCGTTCATATTATTGTATCAAATCAAAAATACGTTGCAACAAAAACATTGTATATTATTGCATAATTGTCATATAATATTTCAAAGATTTACAGGTGGTGTTTTATGGAAGTCAGCAAGAAAACATTGATATTAAAAGGGCTACGCGATGGTTTGCCTATCGGATTGGGCTATTATGCAGTAGCTTTTTCACTGGGAATAATTGCAGCAAAAGCCGGTCTTACCGCATTTCAGGGATTTGTAGCAAGCTTTTTCACAAGAGCTTCTGCAGGCGAATACGGCGGATACACAGTAATACTGACCGATGCAGCATATGTGGAGATGATACTTATGTGTCTTGTGACAAATCTTCGATATCTCCTCATGAACACAGCTTTAACCCAGCGTTTTTCAAAAGACACCTCAATGCTTCACAGAATTCTGGTAGGAATGTGTTGTACAGATGAGATTTTTGGAATCGCCATTGCAGAGATTGGTGATGTGCAGCCTTTGTATATCTATACCGCGGCACTGCTCTCCGGTGTAATGTGGGCAGGCGGAACCATGAGTGGTATCATCGCAGGCTCAGTGCTTCCGACGAACGTGGTAGCAGCTTTAAGCGTTGCACTTTACGGAATGTTTCTCGCCATAGTTATTCCTGTTGCCAAGAGAGATAAGGCGGTTTTGGCAGCTGTAGTTGCAAGCTTTGTGATAAGCTATATTGCTTCGAAGGCTCCGGTAATAAGCGGATTGAGTTCCGGAATCAGAGTCATCATTCTGACAATCGTTATTTCGGGTATGGCGGCAGTAATTAAACCAGTACAAAACTAACATATTTACGTTACCGCCAGATTAGCTGATTTCTGTCTCAGGCTGTTATACATCAAAAAATGCTGTGATCGTTTTTGACCACAGCATTTTTAATATTCTCACTATAGAGTTGTGAATAAAACATCTCTTAACATGGTTTACATAATTCTGTGAATCCATCCCTCAGGAGCCTCAAGCTCACCTTCCTGGATTCCCAAAAGTGTTGTACGAAGCTTTGTCATCCATGGCCCCATCTCATCCATACCTGAAGCGATATTGATGTCTGTACCATGATCGTTAATCTTTCCGACAGGAGAAATAACTGCTGCTGTTCCGCAAAGACCAACTTCTTTAAAGTTTCCTTTTTTCACTTCATCAAGGTATACTTCCCTCTCAACAACATTCATTCCAAGATAGTGCTCTGCTACATGAACAAGGCTTCTTCTTGTGATAGAAGGAAGGATTGAATTTGATTTTGGAATTACAAGAGTGTCATCCTCATCTACGAAAAGAATGTTTGCTCCACCTGTCTCCTCAATCTTGGTTCTTGTCGCAGGGTCAAGATAAATGTTCTCAGCAAATCCCTTGTTGTGCGCATCAACTATTGCATGAAGGCTCATTGCATAGTTGAGTCCGGCTTTGATGTGTCCTGTTCCGTGAGGTGCTGCTCTGTCAAAATCACTTATGCGAACATATATAGGCTTAGCTCCGCCTTTAAAGTAAGGTCCTACCGGAGTTGTGAATACTCTGTACTGATAGTCATCTGCAGGTTTTACTCCGATTACAGGGCTTATTCCGAATACAAAAGGTCTTACATAAAGAGAAGCTCCTGTTCCGTATGGTGGTACCCATGCGGCATTTGCCTCAACTACCTTATGAACGGAGTCAACAAACTGTTCAACCGAAAGCTTAGGAATTTCAAGTCCCTCACATGACTGCTGAAGTCTCTCGCCGTTTAAGTCAGGTCTGAATGTTACTATATGACCGTCCTTTGTTGTGTAAGCTTTGAGTCCCTCAAATGCTGACTGTGAATAATGCAAAACCCCTGCGTCTTCGCTCATGACTATCTTATCATCATCGACTATGGCGCCATCGTCCCACTTTCCTGCTTCAGCTGTATAATTTGCCACGTATCTCTTGTCGGTTTTGATATAAGCAAAACCAAGATTTGACCAATCGATGTTCTTCTTCTCCATTTTGGGTAGTTCCTTTCTCATGTATTTTTATTCATATAAATCTTTTGCAAATTACTATACATTTTTCTCATCT
>JAILLZ010000081.1 GCA_024692885.1 Lachnospiraceae bacterium
CAACAAGAATGATTTTGTTGAGGCTGGTATTGATGTTGAGTTTGTTCAGGATAACCAGTCTGCATCAAAAAAAGGAGTTTTAAGAGGACTTCACTTTCAGATAAACTTCCCACAGGACAAGCTTGTTCGCGTGGTAAACGGAGAAGTATTCGACGTAGCAGTTGACCTTCGTGAAGGTTCAAAGACATTTGGAAAATGGTACGGTGTCACACTCTCAGCAGAGAACAAGAAGCAGTTCTTTATTCCAAAGGGATTTGCTCACGGATTCATCGTTCTCTCAGATTATGCTGAGTTCTGCTACAAGGTTACAGATTTCTATCATCCAAACGATGAGGGTGGACTTCTTTGGAAGGACCCTGAAATCGGTATTGAATGGCCAATGCCTGAAGGAATGACAGAGGCTGACCTCACACTTTCTGACAAGGATCAGGTTTGGGGCGGACTCTCAGATTATGTTGCAAAAAACGGCAAATGCATAAAGGCCGAGTAAGATATTAAGGAGATGTAATGTCCAATTTAATTCTCATTGGTCGACTTGCAAAAAACGATTTTAAAACAAAATTTGCCGGTTCATATCTCGGTGTTGTCTGGGGATTTATCCAGCCGATAGTAACCGTGTTTGTGTATTGGTTCGTGTTCCAGAAAGGACTCAAGGCCAACGGAGTAAAACTCAACGAAGGCCTTACCGTGCCATACGTAATATGGCTCCTTTCAGGAATGATACCGTGGTTTTTCTTTTCGGATTCACTTAACGGAGGTAGCAGGGCACTGTTGGATTACAGCTATCTTGTAAAAAAGGTAGTGTTCAACATCGATGTTCTTCCTATAGTAAAGATTATTTCGGGAATATACACCCATATTTTCTTCATAGGATTCGGACTCGTGCTTTGCATGTGCTACGGCTTCATGCCATCGGTATACACGTTACAGATAATTTATTACACGTTCTGCACGTTTGTGCTTGTGACGGGAATCTCATATTTCTGCGCGGCAATAGTTGTATTTTTCAGAGACATGCTTCAGCTGATAAACATAGTTTTGCAGGTTGGAGTTTGGGTTACCCCAATCATGTGGAGCATCAACAGCTTCGCAGACAATAAATTGCTCTGCACTATTTTGAAACTCAATCCGCTTTTTTATGTGGTTGAGGGATACAGAGATTCATTTATTTATAAGCAGTGGTTCTTTGAAAAGCCTGAGCTCACTTTATATTTCTGGGCATTTTCACTCGTGTTCCTCTGGCTTGGAACATGGCTGTTCAAAAAGACCAAGATGCATTTCGCAGATATGTTGTAAAATGTAATACTAAATACGCGTACATGCATTAATTGATTCGAAAAAACGCGAATCATTTGGCAAAAACGAAAAAGACAACATAGACGGTATGAATAAAAACACGAATATGAATGATATAGCAATAAAGGTCGAGAACGTCAGCAAAGTCTACAGGCTTTACGACAAGCACAGAGACAGACTTGCCGACGCCTTAAACCTTACAAGAAAGAAAAAATACAGAGAGCACTTTGCTCTTGATACCCTAAGCTTTGACATAAAGCGCGGGGAAACAGTTGGAATCATCGGAACAAACGGTTCCGGAAAATCCACCATATTAAAAATAATAACAGGAGTCTTGAATCCAACTGCCGGAAAAGTAGAGGTTGACGGAAGAATATCCGCACTCCTCGAGCTCGGAGCCGGCTTCAACATGGAGTACACGGGAATCGAAAACGTGTACTTAAACGGAACCATGATTGGTTTCACAAAGGAAGAGATAGACGAGAGACTCGATGATATATTGGAATTTGCCGACATTGGCGATTTCGTAAACCAGCCCGTAAAGACATATTCAAGCGGTATGTTTGTCAGACTTGCCTTTGCGGTTGCAATCAATATTGACCCTGAAATCCTAATAGTCGACGAGGCACTTTCCGTAGGAGACGTATTCTTCCAGTCAAAGTGCTATCACAAGTTTGAGGAATTTAAAAAGCAGGGCAAAACCATTCTTTTCGTAAGTCACGATCTGGGAAGCATCAGCAAGTACTGTGATCGTGCGATCCTTTTAAATAAAGGTGAAAAACTCTACGAGGGAACACCGAAGGATGCCATCGATCTTTACAAGAGAGTGCTTGTCGGACAGCTCGATGACGATGACGAAGACGGAAAGACAAAATGGGAGCACAGCGACAACGGCGAACTTTGGAGAACCAATATTCCTATTAACCCTGAGGTTTTGGAGTATGGAAACAAAAAAGCCGAGATAGTCGATTTTGTATTCCTTGATAACAAGGGAAAGATGACGAACATCGTGGAAAAGGGAAGAGAGTTCTCAGTGAAAGTGAAGATTCATTTTAATGAGGACATTGCAGAGGCGATATGTGCGTTCTCTTTCAAAAACCTTATGGGAATCGAGATAACTGGAACCAGCACCATGTTTGAAAAGATTCCTGTAGAGCCGAAGAAAGCCGGAGACGAAATGGTTGTTACCTTCAAGCAGAAGATGGATCTGCAGGGTGGCGATTATCTTCTCTCATTGGGATGCACCGGTTATCCTAAGGGCGTTTTCGAGGTTTATCACAGACTTTATGATGTTTGCAATCTCACCGTCGTTTCCACAAAGAATTCGGTGGGATATTACGATATGAATTCCCAGATTACAGTAGAGGAATAATTCTTCAATACAAGCTTATAAGAATTTACATAAAAAATACTTGAGATAAATTGCCATAAACATGCATGTAACGGCAAGGAGTTTCCATGAATAAAGAAGAATTCATAAAACTGATTAGAGAAAGCAATGAGAGTCAAATGTATCCTGAGGATATGTTTGACTTTTCCGCGTCAAAAACAAGTCCGGAGGAAAAGCGAGAGGTGATGGCAGAGATCAATCACCTTCGTTTGAATTGCCTTAAGGTGCTTCATATAGATGAAAGCGACAGGATATTGCTTGTTGGAGAAACACCGGCTGTAGTTGAAGAGTATCTGAAGAGGCGGGCTGGTAGCGTTGACGACACGGAATCAGAAAAAAAATTCACGAAAATCATCTGCCTCGGCACCTTCAGTGAATACGCAGCAGGTCATTATGAGAAGACCATCAAGCAATTCAAGCATCTACTCGAGGATGACGGAGAACTTGTAATCGCAATTCCAAACCAATTCGGACTCAAGTATTTCCGCGGAAACCGAGAGGAACTCACAAGCGGCTATTTTATCGGTATCGAAGGATACAAAGATTACGATAAAAAGACGTTTTCAAGAAAAAAGATAAAGAAGCTTCTTAAAAGAAACGGATTTGAGGATATATCATTTTACTATCCGTATCCGGACTACCGCTATGCCACTGACATCTTCAGCGATGAGCATCTTCCAAAGGTGGGAGAGCTCGCCAATCATTTTGAAGGTACAGAATTGCAGCATCTCATGCTTTTCAATGAAACATCAGCGTGGGATGGCATTATAGAAGCGGGACTTTTCAAAGAATATTCAAATTCATTTCTTATAATAGCGAAAAAAGAGAAGCAGAATAAGGTAAAATCCAACAAAGAAAGCGAGAAAAGCGTCGGAGCCAAGGACGAAAGCCTTGTTTATGCGAGATTTTCCAACGACAGAGCCTTGGATAAGGGCATTAGTACCGTCGTTACAGTCGATAAAGATGCCAATCCGCACGTTTATAAGCTCAGTGACAGCAAAGAATCCGGCGGACATATCAAGTGTATCGAAAGCAGCTTCGGATTGCTCACAAAAATATATTCAGAAAATAGTCGCAAAAAAGAAAAAGACGACAATAAATTACCTCTGATTAGCATAAATGGTTATTCAAATGCAAACGATAAATCTTGCATGCTCACCGGAGGAAAGAACGAAGTCATAGAACTCGACTTCGTCGACGGAAAAACACTCGAAGATTGTTTCGACAGAGTTTTACCTACGGGAGATAAGCTCGACAATGAGGGCAAGGCACAAGACACGGACGAGTTTATAAAGCTTGCGAAACTCTACGCAAAAGTTATAAGAAGCGCAGCAGATGCGAAGCAGTTTGAGTATACGGAAGAATTTGAGAGAGTATTCGATTTAATGAATGTTAAATCGGATGACACAAATGGTGATTTGGCTCACAAAGTAAACGATGAAGAATCATATGACGAAGCCAAGGGAGAAATAATAAAGATCTTCTCTCACGGTCTTGCAACTTCCGTGGCCGATATTGACATGATTCCTGCAAATATCGTTGTCTCGGGAAACGAGTGGATTATCATGGATTACGAGTGGACATTCAGCTTTCCGATACCGCTCAACTTCATTATTTACAGAGGAATACATTATTATATAGCGAAGGATGCCGCAGCACGCGCATCGGTTCCTTCAGACATATATGAAATACTTGGAATCACGGAAGAAGAAATAAAACTCTACGAAAAGATGGAAGTGGGATTCCAGAAGTACGTGGTTGGCGGACACAAGCCGCTTTCCAAGACAGCAGGTGAAATGATAGGAAAGCCTTCACTTTCCATTGATAATGTGGTGCTTCATACCGAGGCACAAGTTATGAGACAGTTTTATTCCATCGAGCAGGATGTCGGCGAGGGCTTTGTAAAAGGAAGTGCTCCGGTTCATGAAAATGTGCAGGTTGCATCAAATCTTGTGGTTGATGATGAACTTATGAAAGACCCGTCCGGTCGAAGGACGAAGAACATCAAGTTCAACATTTGGAATTACGACAGCTCACTTATTGAGATAATACGTCTGGAGTTTGTGCTTGATGACGGAAACGTAATCGATGCATTAAAATACATGACATGCTCGGCATATCCGCTTGAAAACGGAGTGTATTATTTCGACCACAGTCTGCCATGTCTTTATCTCTTGGATATACCTGAGAATGTGGTAAGACTTAGAGCCGAGATAAAGATAATCGAGACGGACGAGACCATCAAAAATGCCCTTGTGCCAAGGATACTCTGGAAGAGGGGATTGAAGAGGGCAATACTGAGAAAACTCGGGCTACTCAAAGATTAAATATTTCAAATC
>JAILLZ010000091.1 GCA_024692885.1 Lachnospiraceae bacterium
CTTTGTACTGCTTACCACCTGTTGCTATAATTGCGTACATATGGCACCTCCTATTTATCATTACTCGCCAGTTTCGGTGCTATCCGCTATGGACAGACTTCTACCTCACTGTGCGGCATACTCATGTATATTAACATCTTGGTTGATATTCGTCAACTATTATTTTATACAACATGCATAGGTGCAAGATTGTACAGTATACCTTACGGACACTCTCGCTCCGAATCAGACGTAACGGCACATAATGAACCAAAGTACGGTTCATAAATGCCGACGTCTTCAACGGCCGAAGGTATATCTGTACAAGCTTGCACCAATAATAGTATCAAAAAAGTTCAGAAATCGGTTTTTTAATTTTTTTTCGAGTAATCTCCATCAGACCAAGCTTGGTAATATCAAGTGCGTCCGCGCGCACGGGATCGGTTTTGAGAAGTCTGCGCATGTGTTTGAGTAGTTCCGCCTCATATTTTTCGCTGTCGAGGTTTATGAAATCAACCAGTATCATTCCCGATATGTTTCGAAGGCGAATTTGGTTGGCTATCTCTGCGGCTGCATCGCAGTTGATTTTAAAGAAGTAATCTTCTTTCCTGTTTTTGTCGTTCTTGCCGCTGTTCACATCGATCAAAGTCATTGTCTCGGTCTGCTCGATGATGATATATGCACCACTCTTGAGGTAAACCTTTTTTTCAAAGAGTTCGTTAACCTTTGAATTCAGGCCGTACAAAGCTGTGAGTTTAAGGGAAGTATCGCAGTATTTCTCAAGTTTTGCTATAAGTGCCGATGAAAGTAATGTTTGAGCTTCCGATATTCTTTCAAAGATATCATCCTTATCGGTTACTATCTTATCTACATCGGAGTCCTTGTACTTGGTGAGAAAATCTATGTACCACGGATCTGCCTCTTTAATCCGGGAATACACTTTGTTGTGTATGGCATTTCCCAAAAGATTGTCTGCCTGTGAAAGTACTTCTTCAAGTGATGCTTTAAACTCAGACTCAACATAGGTTTCGGCGTTTGTTCTTATAATAATGCCGAATCCATGATTTAGTTCCGGAAGCAATCTGTCGTAAACCTCACGGGCATATTCTTTATATAAGTCCGCTGTTTCTTTGCCAAGCTTGGAAGATGCTGTTATCTCGTGTCTGTGGGTTGTGAGCACAAATCCTTTACCTTTGAAGGAAAGATTTGTGGAAGCTTTAGGCTCCTTTGTCTTTATGGCATCCTGGGTTATCTCCACAAGGATCTCATCTCCGGACTTCAGCTCACTGCCCTTTGAGTATTTGTTCACTACTATTGGTGATTTTATCTCACGGTATGGCAGATAAACTTTTCTGTCAGATGCTACATTTACGAACATCCCATTAAGGGAATCCTTGATGTCGGCGATTTTTCCGACATATATATTTCCGACAGATGTCTTGGTGTCAAATTCCAGGTCGGATAATCTGTCATTCTCAAGGCATGCAAGGCATAGTCTTTCATTATTCTCTTTTATGTTTACATCCGTAATGACAATTGTTTTACTCAATTTCTTCTCCGGTTTCCGAAAGGGAAACAAACTTGTCTTCTATTCTGCAATAAACATCCAGCCTGTGTATCTGATAGTCGGTCTCATCAAATTCAAGTCCCATATGTTTAAAGAATGCGGTAAGAAACAGTTCAGGCTTAACATTATCGGTACTTCCGGTAGACAGCTTAACGTAATAATAAATCTTACCTTCGGATTCAAATATATCAAATCCATATACAAGGCTCTTTAAATCCATTACCTTTTCACTCTTTTTTGTCTGTTTGGTAACAAGGATTTCATCAGACTCATCATAATAGCTCTTTTTCGCTTCCAAAAGATCCGCAAGCTTTAGTTTTTCCTCGGATTTAGTAAAAACATGATAATCCGCACAGGCCACAACGGACATTGCATTTTTTTCATTGTCAGAAAGTTTTCTGTATGAAGTGATTTCCATACCTTCGACCATCACGTCATTTAGTTTTTTTATCGATTCTTTTGAGCTGTCCGTGCTTTCAACCTGAATATCTAGATACTCTCCGTCACTTGTAAGACCTACTCCGAGAGGAGCTGCAAATGACATTATCTGATGAGGTGAGAAACCACCGGAATAGGAAATATCTATGCCGGCTCTTCTCATACTTTTCTGGAAATATCTTAATATATCGAGATGTCCTATATATTTCATGAGCGAGTATTTTCGGAATCTAATTCTTATTTTCAAAACATACTCCTCCTTTGTATGATGCTGAACCGCATCCGCTGCACTGCTGTCTGCAGTTTGGAGTGACGGTCTCTGCGTATGCATTTTTTCTTTCTCTGAGTAAGAAAGCTTTAGTTACTCCGCAATCTATGAAATCCCATGGAAGTATCTCGTCCTCACTTCTCTCGCGAAGTGTATACTCCTCCATTGTAAGATTTGCGTCCTCAAAAGCCTTAACCCATTTTTGCATATCAAAGGTCTCTGTCCATGAATCGAAAAGACATCCGCTGTTATATGCATTTAAAAGAACCTGTGACAGTCTTCTGTCACCTCTGGCAAACACGCCCTCAAGAACAGTGACATCAGCATGGTGCCAGTTGTATTTAATACTCTTCTTATTCAACTGAGCGTTTACGGCATCATTAACTGTCTTTGCGCAATCCAAATAGTGTGAAGGCGTATACATTTTCTCCCACTGGAAAGGAGTAAAAGGCTTCGGTACAAAGAATGAGGTACTGATAGTAATCTGGCACTTGCCCTGTCTCTTCTCTTTAGGAACGATGGCATAGTATTCCTTGGCAATTTCATTTGCAAGAACAGCAATAGCTTCCATATCTTCTTTTGTCTCTGTCGGAAGTCCGAGCATGAAATAAAGTTTTACCTTATTCCAGCCACCCTCAAAGGCAAGTCCCGCACCCTTGAGTATTACTTCTTCGGTTAGTCCTTTGTTTATGACGTTTCTCATTCTCTGAGAACCTGCCTCAGGAGCGAAGGTTACGCTGCTCTTTTTGATATCCTGTACCTTGCTCATGACATCCAAAGAAAATGCATCAATACGCAAAGAAGGAAGTGAAATATTTACACCCTTATCCTTGAAATTGTCGATGAGGAAGTTTACCAATTCTTCAAGATGACTGTAGTCCGAAGAACTGAGAGAGCTCAGAGTAATCTCCTCATGACCACTAGACATAAGCATCTCATAAGCATTCTTCTTGAGGACTTCAACATCCTTCTCACGGTTCGGTCGATATATCATACCGGCCTGACAGAATCTGCATCCTCTGATGCAACCGCGCTGAATCTCCAAAACGACTCTGTCCTGGGTAGCCTTGATGAAAGGCACCAGTGGTTTCGAAGGATAAGGAGCCTCTGAAAGGTTAGAATACACCTGTCTCTTAACCGTGGCAGGAACGCCCTCATCATGGGTAAACTCGGATATGATTCCATTCTCATCGTAGGACGGATGATAAAATTTAGGAACGTAAATTCCGGGGATATTTGCAGCCTTCATCAGGAATTCATCTCTGGAATAGCCCTTTTCCTTCCATTCCTTTGTGAGTTCGAAAAGCGCGTCGTAGCTGATTTCTCCCTCACCGATGTAAAACATATCAAAGAAGTCCGCTATCGGTTCAGGGTTTGTGGCACAAGGGCCTCCTCCGATAACGATGGTATCATGGTCTTTTCTGTCCTTTGCAAGCATAGGAATGCCCGAAAGATCCAAAACCTGCAATATATTTGTGTAACACATCTCGTACTGAAGAGTGATACCGAGGAAATCAAAGTCCTTTATGGGATCCTGTGACTCCAACGCAAACAAAGGAATATTGCGTTCCTTCATAATCTTGTGAAGATCTGTCCACGGAGAATAAACTCTCTCACAATAGACGTCTTCTCTCTTATTCATCATGTCGTAAAGAATCTGAATTCCGAGATGAGACATACCAATCTCATAAACGTCGGGAAAGCACATGACGAAACGAATCGCCACGTGCTCCTTATCTTTAACAACCATATTTATTTCATTTCCGATATATCTTGCCGGTTTATCCACGGTAAGAAGTATATCATCACCAAGGGCGAGTTTTTTCATTCAATAACCTCTTTATCTTTTATCTCTGGGAAAGTTCGGATACTATATCTTCCCATGTGATTCCCTTTTCAACCATTAAAACAGTGAGGTGATACAAATAATCACACATCTCATATTTGAGCTCATCCGTATCCGGATTCTTTGCTGCTATGACAACCTCAGTAGATTCCTCTCCAAGTTTTTTCAGCATTTTATCGATGCCTTTGTCAAATAAATAGTTGGTATAAGAACCTGCTTTAGGATTTTCTTTTCTGTCCAAAACAACATTGTAAAGACTCTCAAATATCTTTAACGGGTTTTTGTCGACATAATCCTTAGCAACAATGGTGTTGAAGAAGCATGAATATGCCCCGGTATGGCAGGCATTTCCGACCTGAGAAACCTTGGCAAGTATTGTATCGTAATCACAATCAGCCGTAAGTGATTTTACATACTGGAAATGACCGGATTCCTCTCCTTTTAACCAGAGTTTCTGTCGACTTCTCGAATAATATGTCATCTTGCCGCTTATAATTGTATGCAGAAAAGATTCCTCATTCATGTATGCAACCATAAGAACCTGATTTGTCTTATAATCCTGGGTCACAACGGGAACAAGTCCGTCTGAGTTTAACTTCATATCCGACCAATTAAGTTCCGGATTGAAATTATCCATCTTTACGTCTCTCATTGCAAGCTCATATTTGAGCTTCATGATATCGTCTTTAGTCTCGTTTATGGCAGCGCCGCAAAGTCCTCTGACATTTTCGCATTTCATAATTCTTTCGAATTCGTCCATGTCAAAAACATCCTGTGCAACAATACACGGAAGGCTGCTGATATTTGCAACTGCATCGAGAAGTTTTGGATTCATGAGAATTACTTCATGGAAAATAGCTTCCATCTTCTCGCGATTCTTAAATATAAAATCAACAGTGTCAACTGAAACAAGAAGTCTGTCTTTTCCGAAACGCTCGCTTCCCTCTGCGGCAAGATCCATAGTTCCCGGCTTTGAACCGTTCAATATAATCTGTGCGCATCCGGCATAGAGAAGCTTCTTAATATCCTCAAGTCGAGAAATGTTTCCTCCGGCACAAACCTTTACTTCGAGATTTCTGTTCAATCCTCTGATGGCACGAATATTTCTTTCGTGTTCATCATCGCTGTCGGAAAGATCGAGTACCATGATTTTATCGATACCGGAGTCATTGTAAAGCATTGCAAGCTCCAACAACTCTCCCGCTGGTGACATATCTGTACGACTTTTTACTGCTTTACCGTTTTTTATATAAATAGTTGCAACCAGGTTTTTGTCCTCTACCTGATTCTCAATCGTCTGTGAATCCATTACAGGCTCCCTTTTGTAGATAATACCCCTTCGATTCGAGTATCAATTTGTGTTGCTTCATCGAGTGCTCTGGCGAATGCCTTAAACATAGCCTCTATAATATGATGATTATTGCTTCCTGACAAGACTTTTATGTGAAGATTCATTCCGGCATTATATGAAATAGCATAGAAGAATTCTTTTACCATTTCTGTGTCAAAATAACCAACTCTGTCTGTTGTAAACTCGTGTTCAAAGGAAAGATACGGTCTTCCCGACAAATCAATGGCACATAAAACCAAGGTCTCATCCATTGGCAAAATACAGCTGCCGAAACGTTTGATACCATTCTTTTCACCGCAGGCTTTCTTTATGGCCTCGCCAAGAACGATTCCGGTATCCTCGATAGTATGATGACAATCCACTACAAGGTCACCCTCAACCTTTGCTTTGAGATCAAAGAACCCGTGTCTCGCAAAACCTTCAAGCATATGATCAAAAAAACCTATGCCTGTCTCAATATCGGAAACACCCTTTCCGTCAATACCAAGTTTGAGCGAAATATTTGTTTCTCTCGTTTTTCTTTCTACTTCGGCAACTCTCTCAGACATTTATTCCTCCTCAAATCTCACGGATATAGAATTTGCATGTGCTGTTAATCCCTCAGCTTTTGCAAAGCTTACAATATCAGGATAAATAGCCTCTAAGGCTTCTCTTGAATAGCTTATAATACTTGATTTCTTTATAAAATCATCCACCGAAAGAGGTGAAAAGAACTTAGCCGTTCCGTTTGTAGGTAAAACGTGGTTCGGTCCCGCAAAATAATCTCCCAATGGTTCTGAAGAATACTCACCAAGGAAGATTGCTCCTGCATTTCTAATCTTTGTCATTGTCTCAAAAGGATTCTTTGTCACAATTTCAAGATGCTCTGAGGCTATCTCATTTGCAACTTCAATACCTTCATCAAGATTGGAAGCTACAAGGATATATCCATAATTATCCAATGACTTACTGATTATATCCCGTCTTTCAAGCTTCTTCAAATATTCCTCAATTTCCGCATTTACTTTTTCTGCCATAGAAGCGTCTGTAGTGATAAGAATTGCTGATGCAAGTTCATCGTGCTCAGCCTGTGACAAAAGATCGGCGGCAACGTAATGAGGATTTGCTGTCTCATCACATAAAACAAGAATCTCACTTGGACCGGCAATTGAATCGATGCTTACGTATCCAAACACTGCCTTTTTAGCAAGTGCAACATAAATATTTCCCGGTCCGACTATCTTGTCAACTTTAGGAATACTATCTGTTCCGAAAGCCATTGCAGCTATAGCCTGAGCTCCACCAATCTTATAAATCTTATCGACACCGGCTTCTTTTGCAGCAACAAGGGTTGTAGGATAAACATTTCCTTCCTTGTCACAAGGAGTTGTCATAATGATGTTTTTGACACCCGCAACCTTTGCAGGAAGAACATTCATAAGAACCGATGAAGGATATGCTGCTTTTCCGCCCGGAACATAAACTCCGACAGTATCAAGAGCAGTTACCTTCTGTCCTAAAATAATGCCGTTTTCTTCACTGTCAAACCAGCTGTACTGTTTCTGCTTTGCATGATAATCAACAATGTTCTTTTTGGCTTTTCTGATTATTTCAACAAGCTTCGAATCTACTTTCTTGTAAGCCTCATCAATCTCAGCTTCGGTGACCAAGACATTTCCTGCATTAATTTCAGCGCCGTCAAACATCTTAGTGTAGTCAAACACAGCTTTATCACCATTATTTTTAACGTTTTCGATAATCTCGTTTACTCTGCCCTCATACTCACCGTAATTGTTCGGGCTTCTTTTCAATAATTCGCTTTGAAGATTTCTTTTTGACTCTGTTGTAATTTTAACTACCTTCATACTGTCTCCTGATTAATCCATAACTTCTTTAAGATCTTTTATAAGCTTCGAAATTCTCTCGTATTCCATCTTCATGCTAACCTGGTTAACAACCATCCTTGCAGAAAGAGGACAAACCTCCTCTAAAACTATAAGTCCATTCTCACGAAGAGTTGAACCGGTTTCCACGATATCTACAATAACCTCAGACAATCCGACTATAGGAGCAAGCTCTATGGAACCGTTGAGCTTGATAATCTCAACTGTCTGATGTTTGGTGTTGTAGAAATAATCCTTTGCTATTCTCGGATACTTTGTTGCTACTCTAATCAGTTCGTGATGCTTAAGTCGCTCTTCCGCTTCCTTCGGACCACATACGCACATCCTGCATTTACCGTATCCTAAATCAAGAACTTCATAGATGTTTCTGGCTTCCTCCAAAATGGTGTCCTTTCCGACAACACCGATATCAGCGGCTCCGTATTCAACATATGTCGGAACATCCGGACCTTTCGCGAGGAAAAATCTCATCTTGTATTCTTCATTGACAAAGATAAGCTTTCTCGTATCCTTGTCTTTCATCTCTTCACATTTTATGCCTGCTTTCTCAAAAAGCTGCATTGTTTTATTTGCCAGTCTTCCTTTTCCGAGGGCAAATGTAAGATATTTCTCGTTATTCATTCTATTGCTCCTCCTACTCAAAAAAGACTGTTGTTTTACAGCAATTCTTCTTGCCGTAACTTTCGTAAGTGCTGTGATCGTCACCGTAAATCATTGGAATCAGCAAAGCATTTTTTCCATTATTTCTCAGTTCTTCGCTGTATAAAACAGCTTCTTTCTCCTTTGAGGCAACAAAACAAACCAATGTGCACTCTCTATCGTTATCCAGCGCAATACTCTGCCTTGAAAGAGCTGTCATAAGCTGATCAACGACAATGGCAAAACCTGTAGCAGGTGCATCCTTGCCGAAATTCTTGATAAGATTGTCGTATCGGCCTCCGCTTATAATCGGCTCACCTGTTCCGTATGTATAAGCTGAGAAGATAACTCCTGTGTAATAGTCGTGCGCACTCACATTTCCAAGCTCATACGAAACGTATTTGTCTACTCCGTAAATCTTAAGAAGATTGTCTAAATCTATAAGTCTCTCTACCGCATCCCGAACAACAGGTGAAACACCGGCAGCTTCTCTTGCTTTTTTTATCTCATCGACATCGGAATGGAAACCTCCAAGTAAAGAGAACAACGCTTTTGATTCCTCATCGACATTCAAATCAGATATTACCTCATCAACCATGAAGTAGTTCTTATTCAATAAATACTCATGAAGAAGGTCTTTTGTCTCTTCACCCAAACCGGCTGCATCGACCAATCCCTTAAAAAACTCGGCATGGCTTATACTTATTTGAAAATCGTTAAGACCGGCTGCTTTAAGTGAGGCAACAGCAAGCATTATCATCTCTGCATCTGCCGAGACAGAACTGTCATTTATAAGCTCGCAGCCTATCTGTGTAACTTCCTTTAAATGGCCCTTGTATGAGTCATTGTTTATAAAGGTATTACCGCGATAATAAAGCTTGATTGGAAGCTTTTCCTCCATAAAATACTTGGATGCCGCTCTAGCAATTGAAGGCGTGATATCCGGTCGCAAAACAAGAGTATTTCCCTCGTGGTCAAAGAATTTAAAGAGATCTTTTGACGGTGTTGTACCTATTTCTCTTCCGAAAACGTCAAAAAACTCGAAGGTAGGTGTCTGCATAATGCGATATCCATAGGATTCCATCGCTTTAGACAGTCTATCCTCAAGAATAATCTTCTTT
>JAILLZ010000098.1 GCA_024692885.1 Lachnospiraceae bacterium
TTTCTCGTCTCGATTTCAAGTCCAATACCATACCTTTGTGCAAACTCCCACAGTGCTCCGAAGATTCCTCCTTCGCCCGCGTCATGCATAGGATAAGCATCAGACTTCTCCGCGACTGCTACCGCCGCATCGACATACCTGTATTCATCCAGCGAAACTGCGCTTTCAATAAACCTTTTTGGAAACCTCTCTTGGAGTTTTTCCGTGTGATCATGCGCTATAATTGCGCTTCCCGCAGCTCCGGCATATCCTGTCATTACAATATCCTGTCCCGCCTTGACTTTTGCGTCGCCTAGTACTCCGTTTCCAAACGCTGTTACGGAAAATATGGGGCTTTCTATTTTATCACTGATTTCAGTATGTCCGCCGATAATTGCAATATGCTTTTTCTCGCATTCCTCACCGGCATGACTCATAATCTTTTTTAGATTTATCTCTCTCAGTTTTTCCGGAAGAGTGAGCATAATGCTTACTGCCTTGGCTCGTCCATGGGAAGCCGCAATGTTGTTTACGGCATCTGCTATGGCCCATTTCGCGACAATGTCCGGCTTACCGATAAAGGTAGCGCTTGCGACCATAGGCATTTCATTCTCAAAAAATTCTTTTCCCAAAACGGCAGCATCTACTCCCGTTCCGGCACCAACAACCACCTGCTTCTCTGAGGCCGGCAAATATATTCCTATGGAACGTTTATATACTTTTTCCTCCACTTTGCCAACCTTCATTAAGCCTAACCTCTTCTTCTGTCGTATTCCGGATTCGAATAGTATTCTGCTTTTTCCTTAAACAGAACCTTGTCGGCAACTTTGCCAAGCTCTGTTATATCGCAGTCCGGATTATCTCTGCTTGCCGCATATCCTATGGAAACCGACAATTCAAATTTATCGCTTCCGTTCCAATTGCGGCACAGACTTTTAAGTTCTTCCGCCATTTGCGAAGGGTCTGTGGAATTATGAATAATCGCCACAAACTGATCTCCGCCGACTCTGTATATTTCCCCTGTGTCTCCGAAGACTTTCTTCATACAATCCGCGACAGAGTTTATATAAAGGTCTCCCTCCTCAATACCGATTCTTTTATTTACCTCTTTTATTGCATTGAGTTCAACAACAAAAAGAAGTAAATCTTCATCAAGTTTTCCTGTATATTTCTTATCTATATCCTCACGAAGCATCTTTCTGTTGTGAAGTTCTGTCAACGCATCCCGCCTCAACTCCTGCTCGTAAGATTCTATTTCTTTCTTTTCTTCGTCTATATCATGAAGCGTGAAAACAACCATTTCGGGCTCGCCGTTTGAATCATCTCTGACATCCATAAACCTTGCACGCTTCCAACCTGTTTTTTCGCTTCTGAACTCCGCTGTTATATTGTTTTTTCCTTTGAGTCTGTGCTTCAAAGAATGAATATTTGTAAAGATGCGAAACAGTCTTTCGTCATCTTCAACTACATGCTCTGAAATATCCCAAAATACGTCTTCCAATGAATCAAGAGCATCCGTTCTCTGCTTTCCATCCTCAACAGTCGTCACGGTATTGTTCTTGTAGTCTATCAAAAGAATCAGCTCGTAGATAGCATTCATTGCATTCAAAACCGCAATCTGATCCTGAAGCCGCTGTTCATCGCTGTATTTTTCTCTTATGTATCGTTCCATAAAACTGCAAATCATATATCCGGTGAGGAACATGATTATCATTTCTATGGTTATACCACTGACATAATTGAAAAACCATACCACCGGGCTGTCATAATCTATTCTGACCGAGGCATGAAAATCCGAAATTATTGCAGAGGAAACGCACATCATCAGATATGTCCATACAGATGCTAATATGTACAGTCTCTTATTTATGAACAAAATGCTGAGTAACGGCACAAAATAAAACATCAAATAAATGCCGAAACGATTTGACGAAAGATACACAAGTACCCCGTCTATAACAAACAGTCCCATAACACTGGTTATCATCGACTCAGGCTTTCGCTTTATAAGAAACGTATGAACCAAAGCAATAGCCAGGTTTATAATGAACAACTGCAAAAGACTTCTATGGCTTATTCCTGTCCACAATCCCATAAGGCTGCAGAAAAAGAGGACCGGTGCACTGACAAGGCATGTCCATATAATATGGTTCATGGTCGTGTTCATTTTTATTCTGTTGACACGCAAGAATTCTTGATACGTCATACAAAATCCTCACTAAGCATCTGCACGATTTCGCTTCATTATACAACGAAAGTGCCGACCAAGTAAACGTCAGACACTTATTTGTTACCGCAAACAAACGGTTCTGCAGTATTTTTTCTGTGGATATTATAAAAATGTCGGAATGCATTATTAGCATTCCGACATGTGTTTTCAATTCTTACTGGTCTCCATCACCGGAAACAGCCTGGTCTGTTGCTGCCTGGGCTGCTGCTTCTGCCGCCGCTGCCGCTGCAGCTGCTGCCGCATCTATAGATCCCTGGGCAGATGTCGTATCACCTGCTGCAAGTGATGCAGCTACGGCTCTTATGGTACCCTCATCATTTGTGGCTATTGCCGCAGCTATCTGAGCTGCTGCTGTAGGATCAGCTGTTGCGGTTCCCACAGATATTATCTTATTGGATGCCTTGTAACTGCTTGAATTGAAGAGTTCTCTTGAAACTTCTTCTCCATCAACAGTAACAACTTTGTACAGCTCTGCAGTGTATCCTTTATGAGCAGACTGTGTTGTTGCAACATATCCAACCGGATCAGCCGTTGCCTGGAATGTCACTCCGGCATCTGTCTGACTTGTAGTTACACTCTCGAAAGAAACCTTTCTGTTTGAATCTCTTGTCTCTTCACCGTAAATGTTGAAGTAGATAATTCCGCCGCTTGTATAACCTTCTATATAAATATGAGCATCCGTGTTGTTTGTGAACTTCATTGCCTTTTATGTTCCTGCTATCACAGCAGCTGCAGATGGCTT
>JAILLZ010000117.1 GCA_024692885.1 Lachnospiraceae bacterium
TATTAAAAAGAGCATATACTTATACATACTAATTACACATAGTTATTCCAGGGCACACCTCAATGAGGTGTGCTTTTTTTGTACGTACTATATAATGCCAATTTACAGTCATATGATTGCAAATGATTACAACGTGGATTATAATAGTAGTTGAAAAGGAGGCGACCATTATGTCAAGTGTATTAGTTCAATTTAGAACAGAAGATACCGCGAAAGCAAAAGCAACAAGTATATGTGATAGATTGGGACTTGATTTGCAATCATATCTTAGGATGTGTATTTCGCGTTTGAACCAAGAAAATGGAATTCCGTTTTCAATGAATGTAAATGATTTACCGAAAAATCGGGGATTGGAAGCTATGAAAGAGGCTAGCAGAATTGCAAGTGAGAATGGCATTTCTGATATGTCGCTCAATGAAATCAATGCTGAAATAGCTGCTGCAAGAAAGCATGTGGCTGAATGAAGAGATATGTAGTTATAGATACTAATGTTATTGTATCTGCAATGCTGAAATGGACATCGGTTCCCGGTAGCATTCTTGAATTCGCATTAGGCGGCATAATAATACCGGTTCTTAACGATGATATTATTAGGGAGTATCGACAGGTTTTAATGCGTGACAAATTCCATTTGACAAAAGATATTGTGGATGATGTCATAGCGGCACTTGAAGATCAGGGAGAGTATATTGATACTGACAATATGGATTACAACTTAACGGATCCTAAAGATGTCGTTTTCTATGCAGTCGTTATGGAAAAACGTAAAGATGAGGATGCATATCTGGTAACAGGTAATATAAAGCATTTTCCGCAAGATCCATTTGTAGTAACACCTAGGGAAATGCTTAATATTATCCTCGAGAATAAGGAATAAGACTTTTGAAATAGGAGCGAGTTATGAAAAAACAACAAAATGCTTAATGCTGGTCCTGATATTTGCCATGGATTCAACAGTTTCTACAATTAATGAAACAGAACTCTTAAAGGAACTTGATAAAGGAATCGATGACATGGAACAAGATCGGGTAACGCCTCATGAGAAGTCGATGAAGATTTTAATGCAGCAGTATAGCGACTATGTATTACAGAATTCTTGATATCTGTATTTCCGTTAGGTTTTAGTGGCACAAATATTAATTATCGTGGATATGAGATACATATATTTCCTTTTGGAAAACCTTTATCATTACAAAGGAAAAATCATTTAACAAATCAAAAATACATTCAACTTTGATATGTACCCATAAATCTAAATATGATATAATTTCGTCATCTGAGATTAAAATTTTATTGAAATCAAAGATGCGGGTTTTTATTTAAAAGAATGGGGAAGATTTTCTGACTCAATTATAAATGGAAAAGCTATGCGCATCTTTTGTGATGCGCATTTTTTACGTCTGCGCATCAGATAATAAGGAGAAGGACATGTTAAAACTTGCAATATATGGAAAAGGCGGAATAGGAAAATCCACCGTCACAAGCAATCTGGCAGCAGCCTTTGCGACTATGGGATTAAAGGTAATACAGATTGGGTGTGATCCGAAGGCAGATTCCACAATCAATCTTTTGGGAGGCGAACCGCTTCAGCCGGTAATGACCTATTTAAGGGAAAACGACGAAGACCCTGAGAAAATAGAAGATATTTCAAAAGTTGGTTTCGGAAACGTGCTTTGCATAGAGACAGGTGGACCCACACCGGGACTCGGATGTGCCGGAAGAGGAATAATAGCAACTTTTCAGCTTTTGGAAGATTTAAAGCTCTTTGAAAAAGAAAAGCCGGATGTGGTGCTTTACGATGTTTTGGGAGATGTAGTGTGCGGAGGTTTTGCTGCGCCGATTAGAGAGGGCTATGCCGATAAAGTCATCATAGTGACTTCCGGAGAAAAGATGGCACTCTATGCCGCAAACAACATCAATCAGGCAGTTAAGAACTTCGAGGACAGAGGTTATGCCACTGTGGAGGGCATCATTCTTAATCACAGAAATATAGAGGATGAGACTAAGAAGGTACAGGCTTTTGCAGATGAAAACGGGCTTAAAATCTTAGGCGAGATTCCAAGAAGCAACGAGATAAACAGATATGAGGACGAGGGAAAGACAGTAGTTGAAGCTGACAAAACCTTACCGGTAAGTCAGTGCTTTATTGATCTTGCGTCAAAGCTTGTTGAATCGGTGGCTGAATAGATTAAACAAGAAGTGCTGAAACAGAAAGAACACAAAGAAAAGTTGGGGTTGATTTGGACAATAAAGAAGTAACAAAACAAGCAATATATTACACGACAAAAGAATTGGCGGAGCGTGGCAAGGATGACATCCCTCATGAGTTGATATCTGCAAAAAATCTTATTTACAGTTCGCCGGCAACACTTGCATTCAACTCTCCGGGTGCGGAGGGCTTTGGTGTAAAGCGCGCAGGATTAGCAGTTCCGGGCTCCGTAATGCTTATTATTTCTCCGGGATGTTGCGGAAGAAATACCAAGCTCATAAGCGACAAGCCGGAATACAAAGACAGATTCTTTTATCTCAACATGGATGAGACGGATGTTGTCACGGGAAGACATTTAAAAAAGATACCGAAGGCCGTAGAAGAAGTAGTTTCTTTCCTTGAGGAAAAAGGAAAAAAACCTGAGGTTGTCATGCTTTGTATCACCTGTGTTGACGCACTGCTTGGAACCGACATGGAGAGAATCAGCAGAAAGTGCGAGGAGAAGGTGGATGTTCCTGTGAGACCGTGCTACATGTATGCGCTCACTAGAGAGGGAAGAAAACCGCCGATGGTTCACGTGAGACAGAGTATATACTCGCTTCTTGAACCGGCCAAAAAGAAATCAAATGTTGTAGACATTCTGGGATTCTTTGCACCTCTATATGATTCCAGCGAATTGTATGAGATGCTTTCATCCATCGGGATTAAGAAGGTACATGAGATTTCAAGGTGTGAAAACCTTGCCGAGTATAAAAAAATGGCAGAGGCAAACTTCGCATTGGTTTTAAATCAGGAGGCAAGACCTGCAGCAGTTGACTTTGAGGAGAAACTTGGAATTCCATCTATAGAGCTCAATCGTTTTTACGACATTGATAGGATAGAAAAGCAGTACGCAGCGCTCGGGAGAGCACTTGGAGTGACTTTTGATGATGGGAAATACAAAGAAG
This sequence comes from Lachnospiraceae bacterium, assembly GCA_024692885.1. Taxonomy (GTDB): domain Bacteria; phylum Bacillota; class Clostridia; order Lachnospirales; family Lachnospiraceae; genus JAILHT01. Next base: position 3,157 of record JAILLZ010000117.1, read on the forward strand.
AGGCTAAAAAAGCTGTCGAAAAACTGAATGAAAAAGTGCATGGCAGTTTAGAATATGAAGGCGGACTTGAGTTCTCCATAGGAGAATGTATAAACGCCGATCCGTTCGAACTTGCTCTTTCACTCACAAAGATGGGGCATACGATCAAAGAGATTTTTGGAACCATCACGGCTGCAAATTTTAGATATATATCAGCTCTTGGGGAAATCAGCCCTAAGACAAAAGTTTATTCAAATCTCCATCCGTCAATGATTTATTATGACGAACATGAAGAAAAAAGAAACCTGATCACTTTGGGTAAAGATGCAAAATATTACCATCCAAAGGCAGTGAACATCGCATGGAACAGTGACAGACAGCCGTTTGGATACGATGCAGTGACCAAGCTTATGAATGAGATTGCGGAGGCTATATAGATGAGAGGATTAAGAAAATATCTGACTCCGTTTGCACCGGATCAGTCGGGGGCGGTTTCGGTTTTATATGAGCTTGGAGGAATATTGGTTATTGTCGATGCCGGTGGATGCGTTGGAAACATCTGTGGATTTGACGAGCCCAGATGGCAGGAGAAAAAGAGTGCCATTTTTTCAGCGGGCTTAAGAGACATGGATGCCATTATGGGCAGGGACAAAGAACTTGTGGAAAAGCTTGCCGGTGCAGCAGAACAGGTGGAGGCAAATTTTGTTGCTTTTATAGGGACACCGGTTCCTTCGGTTATAGGAACCGACTATTACGCGCTGTCCGTGATGACGGAAAGAAAGATAAAACTTCCGGTAATTGCAATAGATACCAATGGAATGGAACTGTACGATAAAGGCGCTTCAAAAGCGTACTTTGAACTTGGAAAAAGATTCTTCGAGTATGATAAAGACGGAAAGGTTGGAATCATAGGCTGGAATCCGCTTGATATAAACGATGCTAAAGCGGTGGATAAGCTTCGCGAAATCTACAAAAGAGCGCTTATCTTCGGAAAGGACGACTGCTTTGAGGACGGAAACAAGGTAAAGCTTTGCGAGAATATCGTGATTTCACATACAGGTTTGGCTGCGGCAAAATACATGAAAGAAAAGCTTGGAATACCGTACAGAATTGAACAGCCACTCGCGAAACAAAATGACTTGTATGAAATAATAAACCCGGGATCAAAAGTTCTTGTGGTGGACGAGCAGATAGCTGGAAATTCTATACGAGAAGAATTAGAGAAAAAAGACGGTGAAGTGACAGTGGCATCCTGGTTTGGAATGGAAGAAAGTCTTAGAGAAAAAGACGATGTTCACTTGCAGGAAGAGGATGATTTTTGCGAGCTGGTTGAATCGGGAAGCTTTGATGCCATAATCGCAGATGCGGTTCACAGACAGATGATTCCGGATTTCAAGGGATTGTTCGTAGAAAAAACGTCGTTTGCGATATCGGGAAACAGAGAAATGCTATGAGACATGTGATTAAAATATACGGCATAGTTCAGGGTGTGGGCTTCAGGCCTACAGTCGCGAGACTTGCCACAGAGTACAACATAAAAGGAACGGTAAGCAACAAAGGACCTTACGTTGAGGTCGTTGCAGAGGCGGATGAAACATCGTTGTCCGAATTTGAGAACGCAATAAAAACAAGGTCGCCCAAGAGAGCGGTAATCTTAAAAATGGATGTGGAGCCCGGCGAAGAGTGGAACGGTAGCTACGAAAATAAAGCCAAAGCTTATGATGAAACTGAAAATGCCGGTAATGAAACAGAAACAGCGTTCCACGATTTTCAAATCATCGAAAGTGAAAAGAAAAAAGGCGAAATCTTTATTTCTCCGGATATTGCAATCTGTGATGACTGCAAGAGAGAGCTTTACGAGAAAGGCAACAGAAGATACCTTCATCCATTCATAAACTGCACCTGTTGCGGACCGAGGCTGACTATTTTGGATAAGCTTCCATATGACAGGGTGCGCACCAGCATGAAAGAGTTTGAGATGTGCCCGGATTGCGCGAGGGAGTACACCACAGAGGAAGACAGAAGGTTTGATGCCCAGCCGGTGTGCTGCAACAACTGTGGCCCGGAGGTTTTCCTTCTCGATAAGGAAAATCCGGGAGGCATAAAGGAGAAGGGCAGAGATGCGATAATAAAGGCGCGTCAGACAATAAAAAACGGCGGAATAGTTGCAATCAAGGGAATCGGTGGATACCACCTGGCCTGTGATGCGACAAACGAAGATGCCGTAGGCCTTTTGCGAGAGAGAAAGAAACGTCCGATGAAGCCTTTTGCAGTTATGATGAAGGACTTTGAAACGGTAAAAAAATATACACGATTCAAAGAAATCTCATCAGAGATGCAGGAAATGCTAACCGGCCATCAAAAGCCAATTGTGCTTTTAAAGAAGAATGATAAAGGCGACCTTGCAGAGTCGGTTGCACCGGACAATCCAAATGTCGGAGTTATGCTTCCGTACGCACCACTTCACATGTTGCTTTTCGATTATGATGACGGAATTGATATGCCGGACGTGCTTGTTATGACGAGCGCAAACACTTCAGGAGCGCCAATTTGCAGAGATGAGGAGGATGCCTTAAGGGAACTTTCCCATCTTTCGGACGAGATACTGGCGCACAACAGAAAAATAAGAATCAGGGCGGATGACACAGTAATGGACTTCTTAGAGAACAGACCGTATATGATAAGACGGTCCCGCGGATTTGCACCACTGCCTGCATTGGTTGATATGCATGCAGCAGGAATTAACAAAGATGAAGACAAGGAATATGCCGATGAGATAAACAATTACAAATGCGTGATTGGTATCGGCGGAGAGCTTAAAAACACGTTTTGCATAAGAGTGAATAACTTGTGCTACGAATCACCTTACATAGGCGATATGGAGGATGTGAGAACCGTGGGGGCTCTCAGGGAGACGGTAAACAGATTCTGCGATCTTCTGGAGGTGAAACCCGAGGCAGTCATTTGCGATTTGCATCCGAAATATAACACTACCATGGTTGCGGAGGAACTTGGTATTCCCGTACATAAGGTTCAGCATCATTATGCCCATGTTTTAAGCTGTATGGCGGAGAACAACCTTAATGGCAGAGTCATAGGAGTATCCTTCGACGGAACGGGATACGGAACGGATGGAACCATTTGGGGTGGAGAAATCCTCCTTGCGGACAGGAGTGGATTTGAGAGAAGCATGTGCATAAAGCCGTTTCTTCAGATTGGAGGAGACGTCTCTGCCAGGGAAGGTTGGAGAGTGGCTGTATCAATGCTCTACGGCATATTAAAAGAGAACACGCAGGCGTTTACTGACCTTACCACCATAGATTTGGCCACAAGACTTGGACTTTGCGATGCGAATGAGGCAAAGGTGCAGATGAAAATGCATGATATGAACATGAATGCCGTGAAGTCCACCAGCGTGGGAAGACTTTTTGATGCTGTAAGCGCGATTTTGGGAATAAGGAGAGCATCAAGTTTTGAGGGTGAGGCATCAACCTCGCTTCAGTTTGCCGCTGAAAGGTTTGAAGAAAGCTTTACCAAAGAAGATAATGAGAAAACTCTCGACAGCCTAATGACGGAAATGGCGTACTCAACAATGGAAGGCTACAAGGTTGGAAAGAAAGACGGCATGCCGGTTTTACCAACTGATGTATTGGTGGCTGACATCATTCAGCAGAAGATAGACGGTGCATCACTTGAAAAGCTTGCATACTTTTTCCATTTTGCATTGGCAAAGCTGGTGTGTGACGGATGTATGATGACGAGAAAGAAATCAGGTGAGACTAGAGTTGTCCTCACCGGAGGCTGCTATCAGAACAAGCTTTTATTAAAACTCACAAAGAAAGATTTGGAGTCAAAGGGCTTTGAAGTGTTTACCCACAGCCTTTTCCCACCAAATGACGGTGGAATAGCATTGGGACAGGCAATTTGGAGCGGATTTGACAAGGGATATCTAGGAGGAGAAAAAACATGTGTGTAGGATTATCGGGGAAAGTGGTAAAAATCAATGAAAATACCGCAATTATAGATGCATCCGGAGCGAAGAGAGAGGTTTCCGTAGAGCTTCTCGACGAGCTTGAGCCTGGGGATTATGTAATGGTTCATGCCGGAGTTGCCATCGCAAAAATCACGGATGATGACGGAGATGAGACAGATGCACTTATGGACGATCTTCTTGGGAAGGGAGTCTAAAAATGAGTGAAGCGAAAGACATTATAACCTCCTACCATGGGAAGAAACTTAGAATAATGGAGGTCTGCGGAACACACACTCATGAAATAATGAGAAATGGTATCCGCTCGCTCCTTACCGACGAGGTGGATTTGATTTCAGGACCGGGATGTCCGGTTTGTGTAACACCTGTTGGGTTTATCGATGAGGCGGTTAATCTTGCACTTGAAAAGAACGTCACTATCTGCACTTTCGGAGACTTGGTCAGAGTTCCGGGAAGTACTATGAGCTTGGCTGGAGCAAGGGAAAAAGGAGTAAAGATTCAGATTGTTTACACTCCTCTCGATGCCGTTAAGTACGCAAAAGAAAACCCTGATGAGGAAGTGGTTTTTCTCTCAGTGGGATTTGAGACAACCACACCTTCATCCTGTCTTTCTGTGAAAAACGCAATTGCAGAGAATGTGGAAAACTATTCTCTTCTCACTGCAAACAAGACGATGCCGAGCGCTTACCACGCTCTCAAGGATTACGTTGATGTTTATCTTTATCCGGGACACGTAAATGCAATCACCGGAACAAAACTATGCGAATCTCTTGTTGATGAGGGCATAAGCGGAGTTGTTGCCGGATTTACGCCAAAAGAACTCGTGACTGCGATTGCGATAGCCATAAAAAAGAGTGAGGAAGGAAAGCCGTTCTTTGTAAATGCATATCCGAGTCAGGGATAACGCCAAGGCCTCTCCGCTCTGTGTCGACCGGTTCCATCATCTCCTCGACAAGAGCCTGTGCCTCTTTGCTTCCATCTTCTGTTACACCCCTCGGATATGCATTTACAAAG
>JAILLZ010000119.1 GCA_024692885.1 Lachnospiraceae bacterium
TGACAGATACAGAAGGAAAGGTTATCTGTACCACATTCCCGGAGGGAGAAGAATATTCTTCGAAGGCTGCAGAGTTTGTTGATTCGGCAGCAGACAGCCAGGTACTTAAAGGATGTCAGTTCTTTAAGGTTTTCGATGAATATCAGTTGGAGTATGTACTTATTGCCAAGGGAGATACTGATGATACATACATGGTGGGCAAGCTTGCTTCATTCCAGTTACAGAATCTTCTGATTGCATACAAAGAGAGATTTGATAAAGATAACTTTATTAAAAACCTGCTTCTTGACAACCTTCTTCTTGTTGATATTTATAACAGGGCAAAGAAGCTTCATATTAATGCCGAGGCAAGAAGAGTTGTCTATATAGTTGAGACAAACAGAGATAAAGACGGAAACGATCTCGAGAAAGTCAGAGGTCTTTTCGGTGGAAAAACAAAGGATTTTGTTACCGCTGTCGACGAGAAGAACATTATTGTCGTAAAGGAACTTGCTGAGGATGAGGGATACGAGTCATTAAACAAGACTGCAGAGGTTATCCTTTCAGCATTTACATCAGATCCGAGCGTGGATGTTCACGTTGCATACGGTACAGTTATAAATGAGATAAAAGAAGTATCCCGTTCGTACAAGGAAGCAAGAATGGCCCTTGACGTCGGAAGGATTTTCTTCGAGGAAAGAACCATCATTGCATACGCAACACTCGGAATAGGACGTCTCATATATCAGCTTCCTATACCGCTTTGCAAGATGTTTATTAGAGAAATATTTGACGGAAAATCTCCGGATGAGTTTGACCAGGAAACACTTATGACCATAAATAAGTTTTTCGAGAACAACCTCAACGTTTCGGAGACTTCAAGGCAGTTGTACATCCACAGAAATACACTTGTGTACAGATTGGATAAACTGCAAAAGACTACCGGTCTTGATCTCAGGACTTTTGAGGATGCCATCACATTTAAGATTGCCCTCATGGTAGTCAAATATATGAAATACATGGAATCAATAGATTATTAAGGAGCTTTTATGATTAGTCTCGAACATGTCAGCAAGTCATACACAGCTGGCATTCCGGCCTTGAATGATATAAATATTGAAATCGAAGACGGTGAGTTCGTTTTCATCATGGGTGACAGTGGATCGGGAAAGTCCACTCTTATCAAAATCCTTCTGAAGGAACTGGAGCCTTCTGAGGGAAAGGTTTTGGTGAATAATTTCAACCTTGCCAGAGTCAGAAGAAGAAGTATACCGAAGTTTAGAAGAAACATCGGCGTTGTATTTCAGGATTTTAGACTTTTAAAGGACAGAAATATCTATGATAACGTTTCATTTGCCATGAAAGTTGTGGGAGCACCTACCAGGGAGATAAAAAAGAGAGTACCTATGATGCTTTCTTTGGTTGGACTTGCAGCAAAATACAAGTCTTTCCCAAAGCAGCTTTCGGGTGGTGAACAGCAGAGAGTTGCCATCGCGAGAGCCCTGGTAAATGAGCCAAAGATTCTCCTTGCAGACGAGCCTACGGGAAACCTTGACTCAAACAACGCATGGGAGATTATGCGACTCCTTGAGGAAATAAACAGAAGGGGAACCACGGTTGTGGTAGTTACTCACAATACAGATATAGTTCGCGCAATGAATAAGCGTGTTATTACAATAAAGAAGGGCGTCCTCGTTAGCGACGAAATGGGTGGCGGATATGAGGATTAGCACTATTTTTTATACTATCGGACAGGGAATAAAGAGCATCTGGAGAAATAAGATGTTTTCGCTGGCTTCCATAGCAACTATGGCAGCCTGCATATTTATGTTTGGAATCTTTTTTTCTATAGTAAAAAACTTCCAGGCAATGGTTAAAGAAGCCGAGTCGGGAGTTGCCGTTACAGTTCTTTTCGATGATGGAATTTCAGATGAGCAGATTCAGGCCATCGGTGAAGAAATCGGAAAGAGAGCCGAGGTCTCAAGCTACGAATACACTTCCGCCGAGCAGGCATGGGAAGAGTTCAAGCAGGTTTATTTCGGAGATAATCAGGAGATGGCAGAAGGATTTGCGGATGATAACCCACTTGCAAATTCGGCCAGCTACTCTATTTACATGAATGACATTTCGATGCAGTCCACTCTGGTAAGCTTTCTTGAGGGACTGGACGGAGTCAGGGAAGTCAGAAAATCCGAAGTGGCGGCGAATACCTTGTCGGATTTCAATAAGCTTATAGGATACGTTTCCGCAGGTATCATTATTATATTGATACTCGTTGCAATCTTCCTTATCAGCAACACGGTAAACACCGGAATTGCTGTCAGAAAAGAAGAGATTGCCATAATGAAACTTATCGGAGCAGGTGATATGTTTGTCAGAGGGCCTTTCGTAGTGGAAGGAATTTTGATAGGACTTATAGGAGCCGCGATTCCACTTGCAATCCTTTATGTTTTATACGGAAATGTAGTTACTTATATTACTGAAAAGTTTGCTCTTTTGGGAAATCTTTTCAATTTTATGTCGGTTCAGGAAGTGTTCAACACACTTATACCGGTAGCTCTGTTGCTTGGAGTCGGTATCGGTTTCCTGGGAAGCCAGATAACGATAAGAAAGCACTTGAAGGTATAATCGGTTTATGAAAAAAAGGCACTTGTTAAAGAAAATGGCAGCATTGGTATTAGGTGCTGCCATTTTAATGAATTCAAATAATTTAATATCTGCCACAGGTCTTGAGGAAGCTGAGAAAGAAAAAGAGAGTTTGAAGTCCGAACTCGCGGAGGCGGAAAAACTCATTTCAAAGCTTAAGGATTCCAAAGAGGATATCCAATACAAGGTTACGGAATTAGATACGAAGCTCACTGAGATTTCTACAAAAATCAGTGAGCTTTCGGTGCAGTTGGAAGAAAAGGATGCTGAGATTGTCGACACCACTGACAAGCTTGCGAAGGCTGAGGAAGAGGAAGCGAAGCAATATGAAAATATGAAGCAGAGAATTCGCTTTATGTATGAGGCAAGCCTTTCATCTTCTTATGTAGCGGCCTTTTTCAGTTCGGCAAGCTTCTCCGATTTTTTGAATGAGGTGGAATACATAAGCCGCCTGGAAAAATATGACAGGGAAATGCTGGAAAATTATGCAAAGGCAAAGGAAACAGTTTCTGACACAAAGACGACATTGGAGTCGGAGAAAGAGGAACTTGTTGCCATGCAGTCTGAGGTAAACGACAGCAAGGATGCTCTCACACTTCTGCTTTCCGAAAAGAAAAATGAACTCGAGAAAATAGATGAGAACCTTGAAGTTGCAGAACTTTCCGCAGATCAGGTGCAGGCTGAGATAGATGCGCAGGAAGAACTCATAGAGCAGATAAGAGCAGCAGAGGCAGCCAAGCAGGCAAGAATAGCTGCGGAAAAAGAGAAAAAGCGTAAGGAAAAAGAAGCCTCTGAGAAGGCGGCAAGCGAAGCGGCTGCAGCATCTTCCGAATCAACCGAAAACAGCGACGCTACTGAAAACAGTGAGACAACCGGTGAAGCCGACTCGGAAAACAGTGAGAGCAGTGACGCTGATGATGAAGATGAAGAAGAAACATATGACGGCGGAGCCTTTCTTTGGCCGTGTCCTTCAAGCACAAGGGTGACCAGTGATTACGGAAGCCGAATATCTCCTACAGCAGGAGCTTCATCAAATCATAAAGGAATCGACATAGGCGCTGCATACGGCGCCGATATAGTGGCTGCAGCGGATGATGATGTGGTAGCATCCACCTATAGTAGTTCCTGCGGCAATTATGTTATGATAGACCATGGCGGTGGCGTTTACACCGTTTATATGCA
>JAILLZ010000121.1 GCA_024692885.1 Lachnospiraceae bacterium
TCCTTAAAATAATTATTTACAATTGCAGCACGAGCCTCAGCCGCTTCTTTTAAACGAGATTCAGAGGTTTTTTCCATAGAACCTCTGGCGGTAAATGTTACCATTAATACAAGAACGGTCATGCAGACAAGTAATACACAGATTACCACTGCAGAAATTCTTGTAGCCAATTTCCCTTGACGAGTGCTTTTTTCCTTAGACATATTAGACCTCCTTCATATAAACGCTTGCGCACTTAGTTGGACAAACTAGACTTTTTATGAAAAATGGAGCTTGTTCCAATATAAATATAGTAACTTAGTACTAATTATAGCACTCAATTGTCAGTTTGGCGACAGGTTTTGTGAAAATATTTTGTTAATTCAGCGGTGCTGGGCTAAAAGAGTCTGAAAATTAAAGAGATTCAAATTAAGAATACATGATTTCGTTTTGCAATCTGTTGAGCATGCGACTCTTGACAACTTTGTATTTCATGCGTAAAATATTTTCAGTTAAATATTAAAAACTTTGACGGAGACAGTATTTATTTTGACGAACGCTTCAGAGAGCCGGGGGTGGTGCGAGCCGGTGCTATTAGTGAGATAAAGAAAATCACTCCTGAGTTGCGGAACCGAAATCATTTATTACACATGAATGGATTTGTGAGTGACAGTAGGTGACGACGTATTTTCTACGTTACAGGAAACCTGTATGCGAAGGGCAGTTGCTTTTCAAGTACATTGTAATCAGGTGGTAAAACGTAGCGATAAGCTGTGTCCGGTTACGGACGCAGCTTTTTTTATTTCCATTGCTAAGGAGGCAAAAGCAAATGTACAACAAAGTTGATACGAACATGAACTTCGTGGAGCGCGAAAAAGAAATCGAGAAGTTCTGGAAAGAAAATGACATCTTCAATAAGTCGTTGGAGAAAAACAAAAAGGAAGGCGAAACCTATACTTTCTATGATGGACCGCCTACTGCAAACGGAAAACCGCATATCGGACATGTGGAGACCCGTACCATCAAGGATATGATTCCACGTTTCCAGACCATGAAGGGCAAGTATGTACCGCGTAAGGCCGGCTGGGATACACATGGACTTCCGGTTGAACTTGAAGTAGAAAAGAAACTGGGATTAAACGGAAAAGAGCAGATCGAAGAATACGGTATGGAGCCGTTTATCAAAGAATGTAAGGAATCCGTTTGGAAATACAAAGGAATGTGGGAAGATTTCTCCGGAACCGTTGGTTTCTGGGCTGATATGGATAACCCATATGTAACCTACGATGATGACTTTATCGAATCAGAATGGTGGGCACTTTCCGAAATTTGGAACAAGGGACTTTTATATAAAGGATTTAAGATTGTACCTTATTGCCCTCGTTGCGGAACTCCTCTTTCTTCCGCTGAGGTTTCTCAGGGATATAAGACCGTTAAGGAGCGTTCTGCAATCGTTCGCTTTAAGGTCACAGGAGAAGATGCATACTTCCTGGCATGGACAACTACACCTTGGACTTTGCCAAGTAATGTGGCGCTCTGTGTAAACCCGGATGATACTTATTTAAAGGTAAAGGCTGTGGATGGATATACTTATTATCTTGCGCAGGCTTTGGCAGATAAGGTATTGGGACAGCTTTTGGATAAGGATGCCGAAGGTCCGGCTTACGAAGTGCTTGAGACCTATAAGGGAACCGATTTGGAGCGCAAGGAATATGAACCGCTTTATGAGTGCGCAAAGGTAGAAGCCGACAAGCAAAAGAAGAAGGGCTTCTATGTAACCTGTGATTCCTACGTTACCATGACAGATGGTACCGGTATCGTACATATTGCACCGGCCTTCGGTGAAGACGATGCCAACGTTGGTAGAAATTATGATCTTCCATTGGTACAGATGGTAGACGATAAGGGTGTGATGTTAGATGCATCTCCATTCGGCGGAATGCGCTGCAAGCCGACCGCAGCAGAAATGGAAAAGGGCGCAACTTCAGCAGATCCTGAGGTTATCAAGGATTTATCAGCGAGAAAGCTTCTCTTTGATGCACCAAAATTTGAACATGAATATCCACACTGCTGGAGATGCGATACTCCGCTTTTGTATTACGCAAGAGAGTCCTGGTATATCAAAGAGACAGCAGTCAAGGATGATTTGATTCGCAACAACAATACCGTAAACTGGATTCCGGAATCCATCGGAAGCGGCCGTTTCGGCAACTGGCTTGAGAACATTCAGGACTGGGCAATTTCCCGTAACCGTTATTGGGGAACTCCGCTGAACATCTGGGAATGTTCCTGCGGACACAGAGAATGTGTGGGAAGCCGTGCAAGATTAGAGGAGTTATCCGGTAATCCTGCAGCAAAGACAGTAGAATTACATCGCCCATACATCGATGAGATTGTTTGTAAATGTCCGGAGTGCGGCGGCGAGATGAGACGTGTACCGGAAGTTTTGGATTGCTGGTTCGATTCAGGCGCAATGCCATTCGCACAGCATCATTATCCGTTTGAAAATAAGGAAGTATTTGAGCAGCAGTTCCCTGCTAAGTTCATCTCAGAGGCTGTTGATC
>JAILLZ010000259.1 GCA_024692885.1 Lachnospiraceae bacterium
ATATTAAGCATATCAGCGAAGGTGATTTCACAGTTACTATTGATAAAAAAGGAAATGATGAGATTGCTTTCATGAATGAATCCATGAACGGATTTATCGCAAATATTCGTGAGACCATCAGAAACATCAAAGATGTATCGAAGCGTCTTGAAAGAGATTCCAAGGAATCCAAGGAAACAGCAGGTGTATTAAGCACCGAGGCAAAAGAGCAGGCATTCTCAATGGAGCAAATCCTGAGTAACATGGATGCAATGTCAAGATCTGTTACAGAGGTTGCTGAAAATGCCACATCGCTTGCAATGACAGTTTCCGAGTTGACCGAGGCTGAAAAAGAAGTCGAGACCAACATGGAAGAACTGGTAGCAAAAGCCGGTATCGGACGTAAGGATATGAGCAAGGTAAGCGATGGAATGGATCAGATTGTTGAATCCATGAACGACATGAACAACGCAGTTCGTTCCGTTGATGAAGCAGCCGAGCAGATTAACCAGATTATCGATATGATCAGTGGAATCGCGGGCCAGACAAACCTTCTTTCACTCAATGCTTCAATCGAGGCAGCGCGTGCAGGTGAGGCAGGAAAAGGATTCGCTGTCGTTGCTACAGAGATTGGTCAGCTGGCAAACAACAGTGCCGAAGCCACAAAGCAGATTGCAGATATCATCAGTGGTATGACCGGCAAGGTTCGTGACCTGGCGGAGAAGTCAGAGCACAACACCAAGATGATCAACGAGAGTTCAGAGGCTATCACAAATGCAGCCGCTACCTTCCAGCAGATTACGGAAGACCTTAGCGACGCAAGTGAAACAATGGCTAGAATGGCTAAGCAGATGGATTCAGTAAACGATGTTGCTTCAAACATGGCATCAGTTTCAGAGGAGCAGTCAGCAACATCCGAAGAAATCACTGCTACCATCACACAGCTCACAGAGAGTTCAAAGAATGTTGCGAACTCCAGTGATACCGTTTCCGATGCAGCTGCATCTGTTGCGGAAGCCGTTGATCAAATCAATGAAAGCGTACATTTCTTCACGATAGATGCTCAGGAGGCTGTAGACACACCAAGTGAAGAGAATCTGTAAATTGACACGAAGTGTATCACGAAATCGTCACATGATAATTATAAAATGAATCATATACATGAAAAACCGGCTCAGTTGTTGAGCCGGTTTTCTTATACCATATTTAGATATAAATAACAGATATCTTTGTTAAATCCTTACCTTGTCCAGGTGCCAAATATCCCTTACATATTCCTCAATTGTTCTGTCCGATGAGAACTTTCCTGAATGAGCCACATTAAGCATCGCTTTCTTAGCCCAACCCTCTTCATCCATGTATGCCTCCATCACCTTTTTCTGTGCATCGGCATATGATCTGAAGTCCGCAAGATTGAAGTAGGTGTCCGCAAACTGTGTGCGGTTGGTGTTGAGAAGCGAATCGTAAATCGGTCTGAATCTCTCGGTGTCATCCGGTGAGTAGAAACCGTTTATGAGCTGCGTCAAAACCTTTCTCACATCCTGGTCGTTGTTGAAAATCTCCATAGGATTGTAGGTTCTGTTTCTCTCGAGCTCTATTACTTCGTCAGAGGACATTCCAAAGATGAATGCGTTCTCCTCGCCAACTTCCTGGACGATTTCGACGTTCGCACCATCCATCGTACCGATAGTCACGGCACCGTTTAACATGAACTTCATGTTTCCTGTTCCGGATGCCTCCTTGCTGGCTGTTGAAATCTGCTCGCTGACATCTGATGCGGCAAAAATCATCTCGGCATTTGACACGCGGTAGTTTTCTATGAAAACAACCTTTATCTTGCCATCTATGGTCTCGTCGTTGTTTACGACATCAGCCACGCTGTTTATAAGCTTGATTGTGAGCTTAGCAATCTCGTATCCTGCTGCAGCCTTTGCTCCGAAAATAAAGGTTCGAGGATAAAACTCCATCTCAGGATGCTCCTTCAACTCGTTGTACAGATACATAACGTGAAGGATGTTTAAAAGCTGTCTCTTGTACTCGTGAAGCCTCTTAACCTGAACATCAAAGATAGAACGAGGATCAACGTTTACATCGTTGTGCTCCTTGATGTACTCAGCAAGTCTTACCTTGTTCTGATATTTGATATTCATGAACTCCTGCTGCGCCTTCTTGTCATCGGCGTATACAGCAAGGCCCTCAAGTCGCTTAAGGTCGGTAATCCACTCAGGTCCGATCTTGTCAGTAATCCACTGCGCAAGCCTGCGGTTTCCGTGAGCAAGGAAACGTCTCTGGGTAATACCGTTTGTTTTGTTGTTGAATTTCTCAGGGAACATCTCATAGAAATCCTTGAGTTCCCTCTTTTTAAGTATCTCGGTATGAAGTGCCGCAACGCCATTTACGGAGAAGCCGGCAACTATGGCGAGATTTGCCATTTTTATCTGTCCATCGTAAATGATGGCCATCTTCTCGATCTTGTTTCTGTCGCCCGGATACTTTGTCTCTATTGCGAGGCAGAAGCGGCGGTTGATTTCCTCCACAATCTGATAAACTCTAGGCAAAAGTCTTGAGAAAATCTCAATCGGCCATTTTTCCAAAGCTTCCGACATGATGGTGTGATTGGTGTAAGCCACGCACCTTGTGGTGATCTCCCACGCCTCATCCCACTCGAGATTGTACTCGTCGAGAAGAATACGCATAAGCTCCGCAACGGTAACCGTAGGATGGGTGTCGTTCATCTGGAACACGACCTTTTTCGGCAAGTCGTGGATGTCATCATTGTATCTGGCAAATCTTTCAATCGCCCTCTGAATACTTGCAGAGGTGAAGAAATACTGCTGTTTAAGTCTCAGTTCCTTACCCTGAACGTGGTTGTCATTTGGATAAAGGACATCGCAAAGAGTATTCGCAAGATTCTGCTCCTCAAGAGCCTTTTCATAATCGCCCTTGTCGAAAGAATCGAGCCTGAACTCCTCCATCGGCTCGGCATCCCAAATGGAAAGAACATTTACCATGTGGTTTGCGTATCCGATGATTGGAATATCATACGGAACTGCCTTTACAGCCTGATAATCCGTCTGAATAAATTTCTGTTTTCCGTTTGGAAGCTTCTCTACCTTGATGTATCCTCCGAATTTTACAACCTTTGAATACTCAGATCTCTTAAGCTCAAACGGGTAATTATTTTTTAACCAGTTATCAGGCTTTTCAACCTGATAACCGTTTTCAATTTTTTGTTTGAATAATCCGTAATGGTATCTGATACCGCAGCCGTAAGCAGGGTATCCAAGTGTGGCCAGGGAATCGAGGAAACAGGCAGCCAAACGTCCAAGTCCTCCATTTCCCAAAGCAGGATCCGGCTCCTTGTCCTCGAGCACATCCAAATCAATGCCCATTTCATCAAGTGCATTCCTAATATGGTCGTAGCAGGTGAGGTTTATCATGTTGTTTCCCATGGCTCTTCCCATAAGAAACTCCATTGACATGTAATAAAGAACTTTAGGATTTTCTCTTTTCATGGCCTCCTGAGTCTCAAGCCATTCGTCGATTATTCTGTCCTTTATTGTAAGGCAGACAACCTGGAAAAGCTCCTCTTGCGTAGCCTCGTCGAATTCTTTCCTGTAGTACCTTCTTACGTTCTCCTTTACTTCCTTTTGAAAGCGCACCTTGTCGAACTTTTTAAGTTTCATCTGGTTACCCCCTTCTTTGGCTTTGTCCTGTTTAACAGTCTTTTTTAACCTCCAGAGCCACCTGTTCACCATTTATATTCCATTCCTTCTCATATCCGCCAAGCTTTTCTGTCGTAATCTCGTTGCAAAGTACCTGACCTGAGATGGCGTCGGCGTTTTTCTCAAAGATTGCTGCTACCTTTTCGTTTGCCTGGTAAGAAACCTTTATCTTGTCCATTACCTCGAAACCTGCTTCTTTTCTCATTGTCTGAAGCTTGCTGACAATCTCGTTTACAAATCCTTCTTCTATGAGTGCTTCATCAAGATTGATGTCTAAGACAACTGTTACAGTGTTGTCTCCGTCTGCAACAAATCCCTCTGCCTGTGAAAGCTCAATGAGAAGATCTTCCTCAGAAAGCTCGATTGAAGCGTCCACATCAGGAAGTCTCAATACCCCGTTCTCCCTAAGTTCTGCCATGGCAGCGTTTCCGTCAAGTGAAGCAAGTGCATTCTTGATTCCGCCAAGGAATTTTCCGTATTTAGGACCTACAGTTCTAAGCTGTGGCTTGAAGCTGTAGCTTGTGTACTCGCTCACATCGTCCTTGAAGATAACGTTCTTTACGTTGAGTTCCTCTGCAACGATGGAAACGAACATGTCACTGAGCTTGTGAGGTGCCTTAACATACATGTTTCCGATAGGCTGACGGTTCTTTACCTTGCTTGCATTTCTGCATGCACGACCGATTGTAACAACCTTGAGTACCTCATCCATGTTTTCCTCAAGTTCCTTGTCGATAAGGGCCTTGTCAGAAACAGGATAATCGCAGAGATGAACTGATTCAGGCGCACTGCTGTCCAATGTGCAAACGAGATTTCTGTAGATATCGTCTGCCATGAATGGGATCATAGGTGCTGCAAGTTTTGCCACTGTAACGAGTGCTGTGTAAAGAGTCATGTAAGCATTGATCTTGTCCTGCTCCATTCCTTTGCCCAGAAACGCTCACGGCTTCTTCTTACATACCAGTTACTCATCTCATCCACGAAGGTATCAAGTGCTCTTGCGGCCTCAGGGATTCTGTAGTTTCCAAGGTCGTAATCCACTTCATCAATAAGTGAATTCATCTTTGAAAGAAGCCACTTATCCATTACTGTAAGTTTATCATACTCTAAATTATATTTAGTTGCGTCAAAATTATCAATATTTGCATAAAGTACGAAGAAAGCATAGGTGTTCCAAAGTGTTCCCATGAACTTTCTCTGTCCTTCCTGAACAGTCTTTCCGCTGAATCTGTTTGGAAGCCATGGCGCACTGTTGATGTAGAAATACCAACGGATTGCGTCTGCTCCGTATGTCTCGAGAGCCTCAAACGGATCTACCGCATTTCCCTTCGACTTAGACATCTTCTGTCCGTTCTCGTCCTGAACGTGTCCCAAAACGATAACGTTCTCGTAAGGTGCCTTGTTGAAAAGGAGTGTTGACTCAGCCATGAGAGAATGGAACCATCCTCTTGTCTGGTCTACAGCCTCTGAAATGAATTTTGCAGGGAACTGCTTCTCGAAGAGTTCCTTGTTTTCAAACGGATAATGATGCTGAGCGAAAGGCATTGCTCCTGAATCGAACCAGCAGTCGATAACCTCAGGTACTCTGTGCATTGTCTTTCCACAGTCAGGGCACTTGAAAGTAACCTTGTCGATGTATGGTCTGTGAAGCTCTACCTTTGCATCGTCAGGATTTCCGCTTCTTTCTGCAAGCTCTGCTCTGCTTCCGATTGACTCCTGATGTCCGCAGTCCTCACACTCCCAAATATTGAGTGGAGTTCCCCAGTAACGGTTTCTTGAGATAGCCCAGTCCTGGATGTTCTCAAGCCAGTTTCCGAAACGTCCTTTTCCGATTGTCTCAGGGATCCAGTTTACTGTGTTATTGTTTCTGATAAGGTCGTCTCTTACGGCTGTCTCCTTGATGTACCATGACTCTCTGGCATAGTAGATGAGCGGTGTGTCGCATCTCCAACAGTGTGGATACTCATGCTCAAATTTTGGAGCGTCAAAGAGTTTTCCTTCTTTATCAAGGTCAACTAAAACCTTTGGATCTGCATCCTTTACAAAGAGTCCCTCGTAAGGAGTCTCCTTTGTCATCTCTCCCTTTCCGTCAACAAACTGAACGAATGGAAGGTCATAGTTTCTTCCGATACGAGAGTCGTCCTCACCGAAAGCAGGCGCGATATGAACGATACCTGTACCGTCTGTCATTGTTACATAGTCATCAACTGTGATGAAATGTGCTTTTTTCTTCTGATTCTCAGCGGCTTTTCCTGCGCACTCGAAAAGTGGCTCGTACTCGAGT
Source organism: Lachnospiraceae bacterium (assembly GCA_024692885.1). Lineage (GTDB taxonomy): Bacteria > Bacillota > Clostridia > Lachnospirales > Lachnospiraceae > JAILHT01. Next base: position 5,989 of record JAILLZ010000259.1, read on the forward strand.
CTCTCGAGGTCTGTTCCCTTGTACTCCTCAAGGATTTCATAAGCCTTCTTGTCCTCTTCCTCTGAAAGCTTTCCGAGAACTGTGTCAAGAAGTGCCTTTGCCATGATGTATGTGTAACCGTCTGCTGCCTTTACCTTGCAGTATGTCTCTGTAGGGTTTACGCAGAGAGCAACGTTACTTGGAAGTGTCCATGGAGTTGTGGTCCATGCAAGGAAATAAACGTCCTCGTCCTTTTTCTTGAATCTTACGATGGCTGAACGCTCTTTTACTGTCTTGTATCCCTGTGAAACCTCTGCTGTTGAAAGAGGGGTTCCGCAACGTGGGCAGTAAGGAACGATCTTGAATCCCTTGTAGAGAAGACCTTTCTGCCAGATCTGGTTAAGTGCCCACCACTCAGACTCGATGAAGTTGTCGTCATATGTTACGTAAGGATTGTCCATGTCAGCCCAGAATCCGACTGTTCCGGAGAAATCCTCCCACATTCCTTTGTATTTCCAAACGGACTCCTTACATTTTTTAATGAAAGGCTCCATTCCGTACTCTTCGATCTGCTCTTTTCCGTTTAAGCCAAGGAGTTTCTCAACCTCAAGCTCTACAGGAAGTCCGTGGGTATCCCATCCGGCCTTTCTCGGAACATATTTTCCCTTCATGGTCTGATATCTTGGGATCATGTCCTTGATAACACGTGTGAGAACGTGTCCGATATGTGGCTTTCCGTTTGCTGTTGGCGGTCCGTCATAGAAAGTGTATGTCTCGCCTTCCTTGCGGTTTTCCATACTCTTTCTGAAGATGTCATTTTCTTCCCAGAATTTCAGGGTTTCTTTCTCTCTCTCCACAAAGTTGAGATTGGTGTCGACTTTGTTATACATGTTTTCCTCCTCAATCAATATGTAATAAAAAGACCCTTCATCCTTGTAATAGGACGAAGGGTCACTCGCTATACCACCTAATACAACGTGCGCAATCCATGAATCCATCTTTGATTTACATCACGGTAAATATCATACGAATCAAGTGATTGCATACGGTGCTTCGTTAACGCCAAAGCTTACGTCAGCGCCTACTTAAATATTTTCTTTCGGGCTGCGGCTCGGAAGTGATATTCAATGTGTCGTACTAACCACCGGCTCTCACCATACCCGGCTCGCTTTGGGGTTCCTCAAACATCTACTGTCTTCTTCAATGCCTTTAACATTATCGCAATACATTATAAAGGGTGCATGGCTGGATGTCAATGTGAGTTTATGCTTATTTTGTGCTATAAATACGGTTCCATCGGTATATTTATATTAAATAATAAGAATTCGCGTTTTATCATGTATTTCGCCAAGAATATCGACACACTTCGTTTTTGGTATTCCTGCATTAACACCCACTGTGATTAGGTCATTGTCTGTTATATCCCTTCCTTTTCCGCAAACCGATGTGGTCTGCTCTCCCCAATAGGTATCACTGTACGTGATGTCGTATGCCGGCGCAAGGCGCCAACCTGCATCCTCTGTGTAAAGGAAGGAAAAGTTTTTGGTGTGGTCATCACGGTTATGAGTCAAGACATTGAAACACATGATACGGTACATCTGCTCTTTATCTTGGGCATTGTCTCGTGTCAGCATGCTGATAAGCTTCATAAATGTTTCATAATCGCATGCCGGTGCACGAAAATCAGCCTCCAGAAGACCGGCAAATGTTATGCTGAATAATTTTAACCCGTTTTTACGATCAAATCTTTCGGTTTTGAAGTACCCGTCGCAGACGACTGACTTTACCAATTCTGTTTCTGTCATTATAATTCCACACGACTTGGCGCAAAGAGAATAATCATACTCTGTCTTTCCACTATTCACCGGGTCTCTTCCAGAAGGGAATTTTACTATCCATTCTTTATTGTTTTCCGAAAGCAAAATCTTTGGACGTGTTCCACCGCTGGAACCGCCAAGTCGGTACAAGACATCCAGCTGATCTGAAGTTTGCGATGACAGTATTTTTTCACACTCCTTGGAAATCTGGTCATAATTCAAACCGGCAGAATCTATTTGGAAATCCGTCTCTTTGCTAGGAAAGTATTCCAATGCCCCCATCCCGAATTTGCCAACATATGCGAGCCTATCCAAAGCGCTGATATCACCGCTTTTAATTCCCAGCTTTTCCAAGTGCCTATCTAGCAACAGCGCCCCCCAACTGTCAGGAAGACTATCTGCGAATACACCAAACAAGCCACCAAATCTTTCACGGCATTTTTCCGGTGGCACAAACACAGTATTGTTTAAAGGAAGCGACAGCGGACTGATAGAGAAACCGTTACTTAACCAGTTTTCATTGTACTGGAAAGCAATCATGCGATCCGAAGTCTCTGCCAAAAAACCCACGGTATTTCCGTGATATTGTACCTCAAGGATTTTATCGCCTGTCATTTAAGACCTCCTCAATATTTGAATAAACCGGTCGGGTGAAAAGATCTTTGACCTCATCGATCACGCCCAACTCCATACAAATCTTTATAAATGATTCCAACGAAATCAGGCCGGTCTGCTCAAACCTGCAAAGAGATGCATAGCTTACATTACTTCTCGCGGCAAGTTGATGTTGTGTGATTTTCTTCCTTTTTCTGATCCCTTTCAGACGTTTCGCCAGAGTTTTAGACACGTCAGAAGGACCGAAAAGAATCTGATTATAATTATCCATAGCATATGCTCCTTCTGTTAATATATTAGCATTTTCTTACAAAAATATCCAGTTTTTGCTAATATATTAATAGTTTTTAGTATGCTCATATTCAATTGAAACATGCTGAAATCGAAAAGATAAAATGCTGTTATATTTAGACTTTACAGTAAATTACGGTTCCGCCGGTGTATATTTTTTAAGGATCCTTAAAAATATATACCGGTGGAACCGTAATATTAATAATAAAACTATAGAATTGTCTATTCAGTAACAGTCGCCATCTTAATTAGATTTGTATTACCCGAAGTTCCGTTTATCATGCCTCCGGTGATTACAATATTGTCACCAGCCTCAAGGTCAAATACCTCTTCTGCGGTCTTCTGAGCGAAGTAAAAAAGTACATCAGTTGAATCAAACTTTTCAGCCATTACAGGTGTTACACCCCATGAGAGTGCCAAACGTCTGTAAATCTTTGGATTTGTGGTAATACCAACGATATCAACAGGACATCTGAATCTTGATACGAGGCCAACAGTAGCTCCTGTCATAGAGCAAACTGCGATAGCTTTTGCCTTCACGTCGATAGCCATTCCGCAAACAGCATGTGAGATACAGTCTACGTCGTTTTTCAAATCAAACTGATTGTTGTGGAATCTCTTTCTGTAATTTATCTCTGACTCTGTTGCCTCAGCGATTGATGCCATCATCTTTACTGCCTGCTCAGGATATTTTCCTGCTGCTGTCTCTCCTGAGAGCATTATTGCAGATGTTCCGTCGTATACGGCGTTGGCAACATCGGAAACCTCTGCTCTTGTAGGTCTTGGAGATGTGATCATAGATTCAAGCATCTCTGTTGCGGTGATAACTCTCTTTCCGAGAAGACGGCACTTCTCGATAAGGCTCTTCTGAACAGCCGGAAGAAGCTCAGGCGCAATCTCAACACCCATGTCGCCTCGTCCAATCATGATTCCTGAACAAAGCTCGCAGATTTCTTCGATGTTGTCTACACCCGGCTGGTTCTCAATCTTCGCGATAAGTGAGATATCAGGCGAACCGTGCTCATCAAGGAAAGCATGCACAGCCTGAAGGTCTTCCTTGCGGGAAACAAACGAACATGCGATGAAATCTACATCCTGCTCTATACCAAAGAGGATATCTTCTTTATCCTGCTTGCTGAGGAAGTTTGTGCTCATGACTTTTCCCGGGAAATTCATGCTCTTTTTATCTGAAAGATTTCCCTCGGTAAGTGTCTCACAGATTACCTCTTTTCCCTTTATCTTCTTTACTTCAAAATCCATAAGACCGTTGCAAACAAGGATGTGATCCCCAGGTGCCACGTCTTTGCTAAGACCCTTGAAGTTTACGGCAACCTTTGTCTGATCTCCGATTATATCTTCCTCTGTGAATGTGAACTCGTCACCCTCGTTAAGATGAATCTTTCCCTCTGCAAATGTCTTTATTCTGAATTCAGGTCCCTTTGTGTCGAGCAATATTGCTATCGGAAGTTTAAGTCTGCTGCTTACTTCACG